>CAZYXU010000001.1:0-98610 GCA_964650945.1 uncultured Verrucomicrobiota bacterium
TTCATCAGAAGGATACGCTCTTTTTTTTAAATCCACAACTTTCGGTTATATCTCCTTACAGCAGCGGCCTGGGTGGCGAAATGGCAGACGCATCGGACTTAAAATCCGATGACCTTAACGGTCGTGAGGGTTCGACTCCCTCCCCAGGCACTCCCGCGGCGGGCCTATGCCCGCAACATGTAATCCCGGACGGGCAATACGCAACATGCAACGCTCAAAAACTGACCATCACGGCTCTGGCCGCGCCGACTGGCGCTGGCAGGATACCCATGCCGCGCGCTCGGTCCGCGACTTGACGTCCTGGCTCCATCTGACCGGGGTGGCGGCGTCGCGCCTGGAAGACGCCGTCCGCCGGCAGCCCCTGAAAATCACGCCTTATTATTTGGCGTTGCTGAGCCGGAACGATCCGGCCGATCCGCTGCGCCGGATGGTGCTGCCGGATACGCGCGAATTACGGACCAGCCCCGGCGAGTCGTCCGACCCCATCGCGGATGGCGGCAAACACCGGCCGGTGCCCGGCTTAACCCACCGCCACCCGGAACGCGCGCTGCTGTTCCCGACCATGCAATGCGGCGGCTACTGCCGCTATTGCTTTCGACGCTGCCGGGTGGGCGGGGCGGACGGCGTCTGGAGCGCCGCGGCGCAGCGCCGGGCGCTGGCCTATATCGCCGCCCATCCGGAAATCGGGGAGGTGATTCTGACCGGCGGCGACCCGCTGATGCTGCCGGACGCGCCGCTGCTGGCGCTGCTGCGCCGGCTCCGGCGCATCCCGCATGTGCGGCTGCTGCGCCTGCACACGCGTATGCCGGCATATAACCCCTTCCGCATCACGCCGGCGCTGGTCCGCGGTCTGGCGGCCTTGCAGCCTTTGTGGGTGGTGACGCATTTCAACCATCCGCGCGAACTTACCCCCACGGCTGTGGCTTACCTGCAGCGGCTGCGCCAGGCCGTCCCGCTCCTGAATCAAAGCGTTTTGCTGCGCGGGGTGAATGACGATCCGGCGATTCTGCGGGAACTCGGCTGGCGGCTGGCGGAGGCGGGCGTCAAACCCTATTACCTGCACCATCCCGACCGCGCGGAAGGAACCCGGCATCTGCGGCCCGGGTTGCGCCAGGGCCGGCGTCTCTGGCGGGCGCTCTGGGGCGCCCTGCCGGGGTACCTTGTGCCGCAGTATGTCCTGGATCTTCCCGGCGGGCATGGAAAAGTCCCGCTGCCGCCGGATTATGTGCAGGCTGCCGGCGTCCATGCGTTCCGGGTGCGCCGGCCGCGGGGCGGGGTTGTCCGCTATGCGGAGTAGCTGCACGGGGCCGTCCCGCGCGGGGGCGCAAGTCATTTCCGTAGGGGGTTGCCGCAAGGTTTGTGTGGCGGTATGCCCCGGCTATGTTGAATCATGCGGGAAAAGTTGATCCCATCGGACATTCCGGTGAAATTTAGTTTGGAGAATGATTTATGTTTCCTGGAATTTCGGCATGGCGCTTGCAGCGCCATCGCCGGAATGGGCGTACCGCGTGGTGAATTCCGCTGCCCGGAGCCCTTCGACTCTGCTCAGGGCCTTGAGCTTGTCGAAACGGTCTGCGCAGGGATTTGAAAAAGCAAGGCAAGTTTGGGTCGGATGCGGGCGCGCCGCGCGCCAGACGCCCCAAAATCGCCGCCGCCTTTTTCAAACGGAATTCACTACGCATTCCCACGGGGATTGCTCGCCCCCCGCGCGTCAATACAGCATTACGTCTCATCCGCAAAAACCCCTATGGAAGTGAAATGCGCCCTCCCGCGCGGCTTGCGGTTGACAGCCGTTGTTTTTGGCTTTATATTCTTTTCCGGATGTTAAGATCGTTGCTTTGCGCCAGGATAACGCCAAAATGCAGGTGAAAATATGAGCACAATCGGCATTATCGGATACGGCTATGTCGGTCGCTCGGTGGAATACGGATTCCTGGATTACGACCGCCAGCGCGGCTTTGAGCCCAAGCACCGGGCCCTGATCTACGACAAATACAAGGATCTGCAGCCGCTTGACGCGGTGCTGCACGGCAGCGACATCATCTTTGCCTGTCTGCCCACGCCGTATGACGAGGAAAAACTGCAGATTGACCTGTCCATCTATGATGCGGTCATGGACGAAATCTGCCCGCAAATCTCCGGCCAGGGCAAGGTCATGGTGATCAAGTCCACCGTCGCCCCCGGCACCACGCGGCGTTACGCCGAAAAATATCCCGGCGTGCCCTTCGCCATGAATCCGGAATTCCTGACCGAAGCCAACTATCTGCAGGATTTTGTCAATACCGATCGCATTGTGATCGGCGCGGACAATGACTGGACGGCGCAAAAGGTGATAGATCTCTACCGCACCTGCTTCCCTGCCGCCACCATCCTGCGCATGAGCTGCACTGCCGCGGAAATCGTCAAGTACCAGTCCAATGTCCTGCTGGCCGCCAAGGTGGCCCTGGCCAATGTCTTTTACGATTTATGCCGCGCCCAGGGCGTCAATTACGAGGATGTCAAAAAGGCCGTGGCGCTGGACCGGCGGATCGGGCCCAGCCACCTGGATGTGACCACGGAACGCGGTTTCGGCGGCAAGTGTTTCCCCAAGGACTTGGGCGCCATCATTGGTTGCTGCCGGGAACTGGGCGTGGATTGCCGGGCCTTGGAGGAAATCCACGCCTATAACCTGCGCATCCGCAAGGTGCGCGATTGGCATGAAATCGCCGGCGCCACCGTGGGCGGCCGGATTTACGCCGCCGGCAAGGATGGGAACCATGTTTGAAATCAGCGTACAGGGACATTTCTGCGGCGCACATCACCTGGCCGGCTATGACGGGCCATGCAGCAATGCGCATGGGCACAACTGGGAGGTTGAGGTCTTCTTGCGCGGCGCCCAGACCGACCAGATCGGCGTGCTGGCCGATTTCAAGGAAATCCGCGCCGCGTTGCAGGAGGTTTTGGCGGAACTCGATCACCAGGACCTGAATCTCCTGCCGGCGTTTGAAGACGTCAACCCGACGGCGGAACATATCGCCCGTCACCTCTATCAGCGCCTGTCCACCCAGTTGAATGACGCGCTTTGCCGGCTGCACCGGGTGCGGGTCAGCGAAACCCCGGGGACGGCGGCGGTTTACTGGGAGGAGTGATGCCGCTAACCGTCAATATCAGCGAAGTCTTCTCCTCCATCCAGGGCGAGTCCACCCGGGCGGGAACCCCGTGCTTTTTCGTCCGGCTGGCCGGCTGTAACCTGGCTTGCAGTTATTGCGACACGGCTTACGCGCGGCGGGCGCGCGGGCGGCCGGTTTTGGTGGCGGCTTTGGTGCAAAAATTCCGCGCCAGCCGGCTGGGGTTGGCGGAAGTCACCGGCGGCGAGCCGCTCCTGCAGCCGGCCACACCGGAGTTGTTGCGGCGGCTGGGGCGATATGGGCGGGTGCTGTTGGAAACCAACGGCAGTTGCGATATCAGCGCGACGCCGGCGGAAACCGTGGTGATCATGGACATCAAAACCCCATCCAGCGGCCAGACGGATGCAATGGATTGGGCGAATTTGAAGCGGTTACGCGCGCACGATGAAGTCAAATTCGTGCTCGCCGGCCGGTCCGATTACGTTTGGGCATGCGCGTTGGTGGCAAAACACCGGTTGGAAAGCCGGTGCTCCGCGGTGCTGTTCAGCCCCGTGGCCGGCCGCCTGCCGCCGGCCAGACTGGCGGAGTGGATTTTACGGGACGGCCTGCCGGTGCGCCTTAATCTGCAATGGCATAAAATACTCTGGCCGGCGCGCCGGCGGGGCGTATGAAGAAACCGGCAAGCTGAAAAGCGCCGGCGGCGCACACAATTTTCAGGTTGCCCGTGGACCACCGCCGGCGTTAAGGGGCAGGCCGCGCATTACGGTTTTAAAAGACCGGTCCAGGTTTTAATTTCGTAATTGGCGTTCGACAAACGCGTCTTCAACGTGCCGGTTGTCGGATCGCAGATCGCCGGATCGGCCAGGCCGTCGCCGTCCATGTCCGACAGCATGAACAACTGTCCCGGCGCGCCAAGATATCCCGCGCCCATATTCAACAGCGCGTAATTTCTGCTCGATTTCAGCGCCTTGCATTCGCCGGTGACCATATTGCATACGCACGGATCGGCCAGGCCGTCGCCGTCAATATCCTCCGCCGCGGCCGTGAATCCGGTTCCGCCCAGCAAATTGCTGCGGGTGGACTGCTGGTACGCCTGGGTCGAAAGCCGCATCTTCCAATCGCCCGTTGCGGGATGATAGACCGTCGGGTCGGCCTTGCGATCGCCGTCAAAGTCCGCCGCCAGCGCCATCCACCCAGCTCCGCCAAACGAACCGGGCATGACCATTTCGCGATAGTCAGTGGAAGAAAGCAAGGCGCGCCATTCTCCGTTGGTGGAATTGTACAAGCCCATGTCCGCGAGACCATCCCCGTCGAAATCGGCGGCCACCGGGGTGCAGCCGTGTCTGCCGAAGGCGCCGTTATACCTGAACCAGTTATAGGCATTGTTCGACATGCGCCAGCGCCAACTGCCGTCGGAGGGCCGGTACACCCCCGGATCCGCCTGGCCGTCGCCATCATAGTCGGCCGCCACCGGCGTATAACGCGCATCACCCGCGGTAAGCGTATATTGTTTCTCAAGCGCGGACAACAAATTGTTCTGTATATTCACCGCTTGATTGCCCGGGGTGTTATACCCGGCCACCGCTTTGAAACTCACCGTATGCGCGCCCGCGGCCAGGCCGGTAATCGTCGTCCCGCTCGTCCGCCACGCGCCGCCATCCACGCGCCACATGGCGCCGTTCGCCACGGCTTCCGCCGGCAACAACGTGACTTGCAGGGAGCCGACCGGCACCGGCAGCACGCGCACCGAGTTGCTCGCCGTCGCCGATGCGTTCCAGTTGGAATTGCCGGGTTGCCGCGCGGTCACCACCACCGTCCCGGTGCCGGTGAAGGCCAGCATGGAGCTGTTGGTGATTCGTCCCGGCCCGCGCGCCACGGCAAACGTTACCGGCAACCCCGAACTTGCCGTAGCGGAAAGCGTAACCACGTTCGTCAGAATTTTATCCGAAATCGCCGGGAAAACGATGGTCTGCGAAGCTTTCGCGCATACGACTTGCGCCGTCACCGCGCGTTCGTTATACAGGACGTCGGCCGCCTTCGCCGCGCGCACCAGCACCGAGCCGGCGCCGGCGGTAACTACAAGGTTTGTGCCGCCGGTAATCTGGCCGGGCCCTGAAAGCACCGTGAAACTCTCCGCGCCCGTGCCGGAGCCGCCGGTCAGCCGCAAGCCCTGGGATGTGTTGTAAGTCTGTGGACTCGCGGGATTGAAGATCAGCGCCGCTTGTTCGGCTTTCTCCACCATGAACACATTGGTCAAATTTGGCGCGGGATTCCAGGTTGCATCGCCGGGTTGCGATGCCACGATGCTTACCTGTCCGGCGCCGGTGAAGCTGAGGTTTGTGTCGCCGCTGATGATCGCCGGCCCTGCGGCGACGTTGAAACTCACCGGTAATCCGGAACTGGCTTGGGCCGATAAACCAACCGCGCCGTTAGCGGCGAAAACCGAACCGTTGGTCGGCGCGAAATTCGTGATCGTCTGGTCGCTTTTCACCGCTGTGCCGGCCAAATTGATTAGATTGAAGCCAATCAGCGACGAGTTGGAGATACTGAGGGTGCAGGTATGGTAGCCGGTGGCGGCCGGGTGGAAAACAACCATGAAATTGCTGGCGGCGCCGGCCGGCAGATTTGCCGGCAAACCCGCCACGCTGAAAAAAGCTGCGCCGGTTCCGCTGGTCGTCACATTGCCGATGGCGATGCTGCCGGCCCAGGCATTGGTAATCGTCAGCACATTCGTCACGACGGATCCGATCATACGCGTGCCGAAGTCCGTGCCTTTGTCAACATCAGCGGGTTCGCCGTTTCCGATTGCCGCGCCATTGGTGCCGAGTATGATCAACTCGTCGACCGCGTTGGGATAATTATTGGAGAAGAACGTCAATTGCAGGTCGGCCGTGGCGCGATACAGAAAGATTGCACCGCCCATGCCTTGGCCGTTGCGGCCGCTGATGGCGCCGCTGCCGCCGTTTCCTCCCACGGCGGAGTTGTCGGCGAATAAAACGTTGTAGCATGTGAGTTGACCGTCTTGCAGGAAGACCGCCCCGCCCAGGCCGCCCGCGCCGCCGCCGCCGCCGCCGCCGGACGATTGGGAGCCGCCGCCGCTGCCGGCGTAGGCGCCGCCGCTGCCGCCCGGACCGGAAGGATTATACGCGCCCGCGCCGCCGCCGCCGCCGCCGAACCCGCCATTGCCGCCTCTTGTGGCAGCGCCATTCGGGCTTTTACCGCCGCCGCCGCCGCTGAATTCGCCGCCGTCATATCCGTCCAAATGACCGATAATGCCGCCCGCGCCGCCCGCCGGCCCGCCGCCATGCCCGCCGTCCATGGTCCCGCCCCAGGCGCCCCGACCGCCTGCGCCGCCGGTGATGCTGTTCGAAACGAAAACGCAATCAACGAGCGTGCCGGTGCCATGCGCCACGCATAATGCGCCGCCTAATCCCGCGCCGCCGCCGCCGCCGCCGGCGTAATAAGCCGCGTCCTGCGGCAATCCGGCCGGTCCCACGGCGGCGTTATTGCTGAAAATACACCCATACGCCCCGATTTCGCCGTTTGTCACATAAATGGCGCCGCCAAAACCCCCCGCCAGGCCATTTACGCCGTTGGCGCGGTTGTTCTGAAAAACGCAGTTCGAGAAAATGGCCAAGCCGCCTTGCTGGTAAAGGACGCCGCCATTCCGGCCATCGCTCGCGTATCCATCGGTGAAGGTCAAGCCGCTGATGAAAGGACTGGCGTTGGTAGCCGTAAAAATCCGGTTGGAATCATTCCCGCTGATGGCAATAACGGCGGCGCCCGGGCCGCTGATTGCCACATCCGAAGTAATATTCAGCGAGCCGCCGGTCAGCAGCAGCGTGCCCGTTAAACCGGAATCGAATTCGATAATATCGCCCGCGCCGCCCGCCTGGAGGCATTGCCGCAAAGAACCGTCTCCGCTGTCGTTCAGATTCGACACTGTCAATGTTGCCGCTAAAGCCGGCATGGAAAAAATCAATGCCGCCACGCTTGCTCCGATCGTGCCCCAGGTTCGCCGCGTAACTTTGCCTGCGGAAAAAAACGCCAGATCCAAGCGGGTTGACCGAACCATATTCAATCCTCCATCATGCATTTTGCGAAAACTTTTCCCGACAGGTAAGCAAATCTACCGGAAGTCGGGAGTGAAACACACTTAAATTTATCATGCAAAAACCGGTAAAGACAGTCAAGACGAATTTTTTCAGGAATTCATTAAACCGCGCGCAACGCCGCCGGCTTGGCCGGGCGGTGATCGGTGGCGCGCAAAGTTATTGACGGCCTGATATGTTGTGATAGCATTCCGCGAGAACGACAACGGCAAGCCGGGATGTTTAACCTGCCGGCCGTTACCCGGGAAAACAATTCCGCATGAATTCAGCCTTGGCCATCCTCTTAAGCGGCGGATTGGATTCCAGCACGCTGCTGCACCATTTGCGGCAGACCCGGCCGGGCGCGCCCATCCATGCTTTGACATTTCATTACGGCCAGCGGCATGCCTGCGAACTGGAGTGCGCCGCCTGGCAGGCGTACGCCGCCGGCGTAGCGGAACATAAGATTTTGGCGTTGGACGCCCTGCGCGAACTGGCCGGTTCGGCTTCAGCATTGATCGGCGGCGCCGCCGTGCCGGCGTTAGCGGAAATTGCTGCGGACCAGCTTGATCAGCCGCCCACTTACGTGCCCAACCGCAACCTTTTGCTGCTTTCGCTGGCGGCCGCTTACGCCGAGGCGCATGGCATCACGGAGGTGTTTTACGCCGCCCAGCATCAGGATTGCTACGGCTATTGGGATTGTACGGAAGAATTTTTACGGCGGTTGAACGATCTGCTGGCGCTCAACCGGCGCGCGCCGGTGACGGTCCGCGCGCCGTTTGCGGCGCTGAACAAGTCCGCGGTATTGCAAATCGGTTTGGAATTGGGCGTGGATTACTCCCATACCTGGACCTGCTACCGCGGCGGGGAAAAAGCCTGCGGGGTGTGTCCATCCTGCGTCGAACGCCTGGCCGCCTTCCAAAGCGCCGGGGTGCCGGATCCGGCGGCGTATGCCGTCAGTGAGAAATAAAGCTGGAGGAACAGATGAGGAAATATGTCACAGCGATGGCGCTTGCCTGCAGTAGCGGAATCATTTTGGCGACGGCTGCCGCCACCAACAATCCACCGGCCGGCGGCTCCGCCGGGCCGGTTTCCGCCGAAACCAACACCCCGCCGCCGGCCAATCCCCTGCGCCTGGTGCTGCCGCCGGTGGTGCATGCCGTGCCCGGGCGCGAAATCAACATTTATTTCGACAACATCGTGCTGGCGCCCAATCTGGCGGACTATTTGTTCGATGTGGAATGCGGCAAGGGGCGGCAGCAATCCGAACGCTGGACCTTCACCCCCGCCACCAACGACGTTGGCGACCATGGTTTGCGCATCGCGGTTCTGAACGCGGCCAACGCTGAAATCGCCTCCGCCACCACGTGCGTCAGGGTGGCCGCCGCCGACGCCGGCGGCGGCCGGCCGCTGACCTGCCTGATCATTGGCGATAGCCTCACCGCCAATGGCGCGTATCCCACCGAATTATACGAATTGTGCCGGGCGCCGGGCAATCCCGCGCTGACCTTGATCGGCACCCATACCAACGCCGCTTTACCCGATATCCGCCACGAAGGTTACGGCGGCTGGACGGCCGCCCGTTTTGCCGTGCACTGGTCGGCGGATGCGCCGCTGGACTCCCGCCGTCCAACGCGCAGCCCCTTCGTTTACCAGGGGGCGTCCGGCGCGCCGGAGTTCGACTTCCCGCGGTATCTCCGGGAACTCGGCCTGGAGCGGGGGCCGGATGTGATCACCATCTGCCTGGGCATCAATGACAATTTCCGGGCGACGGACGAGACCGTTGACGCCAGCATTGACGACATGCTGGCGCATTTGAACCGCATGCTGGCCGCCTTCCGCGCCGCGCGGTCTGACACCGTGATCGGCTTGTTCCTGATCCCGCCGCCGGCGGCCACGCAGGACGCCTTCGGCGCCAATTACCAGTGCACCCAATCCCGCTGGCAGTACCGGCGCAACCAGCACCGGATCATCGAGCGCATGCTGGCCGAATACGCCGGCCGCGAGAAGGAGGGCATTGAATTGATCCCGGCCTATGTCAACCTGGATGCGGCCCACAACTATCCGCAGATCACCGCGCCAGCCAACGCCCACGCCGCGGTGGAAATCACCCGCCTGAATAACGGTGTCCATCCCTCCCGGGAGGGCTACCGCCAGATGGCCGACTCGCTGTATGGCTGGTTAAAGGTCTGGTGCGCGGCATCCGCCGGCGCGCTCAAGACGCCTGCGCCGGCGGCCGGCGCGCCTTGAAACAGGCAAGCTTGATAACCGGCAATTGCCATGCATTGCCCGAATGCAACGGGCGCGGGTGTGTGAACCCGTCTTTCTGGCGCCAGATAAAGGCGTTGATGTTATTACATTTCCCCTCTATGACGCATAGCCGAAGATGAAAAGGATCAAAAGGATCAGGAACAATGCGGCGGTGCCGAATTTGACGGCGGCGATGTGGCGTTGCAGCACACGCGTCAGATGTTCGGCGGTCAGGCCGTAAAAGGTCAGCAGGAGAATAACAACCAGCGGCAGGATAAAAGCCGCGTTGTAGAGCAGGAGCAGCCCCAACGCGCCGGTAGACAGGCTGCGGGTTTTAACGATAAAGCCGATCGTGGGCGCATAGACCTGGCCGGTACAGGCCAGTTCCAAGACTGAAACAACGATTCCGGTGACAAACGCGGCGATCACGAAATGCGTGTGCCGTGCGCCATGCCGGATAACGATGTGGGTGGCCCGCTTTAAAAAACCGGGCAGCTGCAGTGCGGTCTCCTTCAGCCGCCCCCGCAGACAGAGTATCCCGTCGCGCACGTTCAGGACCATCAAAATCAGGGCAATGGCGGCCAGTAGACCGTTGAACACCAGGCCCGCTGACTTGAGCACCAGCATGCGGGATGCGATTTCAGCCAGGCCAAGTCCGAGGCCCAGATAGGCCAGGAACACGCCGGCAATGAAAGCCAGCGCCACGCGGATCATTTCCCTGGTGGGGCGGCGGGTTATTTGCAGGTAAGATATCAGGAATATAATTGTGGCGAATGCGCAGGGGTTGATGCCGTCCAAGAGTCCACTGCCGGCAACCAGCCAGGGGGAGAAGGTCTCGTAGCGCGATACAATGGTTGTCTCGGCCGCCGCCAGTTCCCGTTCCGATGCGGCCAGCCAGTCTTCGGATGTCACTTGGGCGGAACGGGCGAGCAGATTTCCCACCTGATCGAATGTAATGTCATTTTTCAGAAGGAAGCCGGCGCTGGAAAACACGATGGGTGTTACCAGTCGCTGATTTTCCATTACTCCGAATTTTTCGCACAAGGCCTCGTTAAGACGCATGGCGTTGACCGTGCGGATGTTGTAAGTCTGAATTTCAAGCCAGGGAAAAACCTCCATGATGGCGGGCCAGAGCTGCTCGACCCGGGCGCATTCGGAACAGCCGGGGCTCGTGAAAGAAATCAGCTTAAGGGTGTGTGTGGAAGCATTGTCGGGAGTGTTTGTCAGGGTGAGGAACGTGGCGGCCAGTTCGCGCGGGGCGTCGGTGCGGCATTCGACGATGACGGCATCCTCGTCTTCGGCGCCGATCCCAAAATGCTGGCGAATGCGTTCCACGTATTTGCTCTCTTCGCGCTCTTCCTCAAGGTATCGGAACAGGACCCCGAAATTTTTGCCCAGGCTTTCGTAGCTCGAAGTGAGGAAGTTGGCGACGCGCGACCGGATCGCCTTGCGGTCGGGGAAGGCGTCAATGGTTTTGACGAAATCAGCCAGGTTCACGGATCGGCGATTGGCAATCAGGCTGAAGAAGGCTTCGATGCGGACTTTCGGGGAGTCGTCCCGGGTCAGGCGCAGCAACAGTTCTTCCGCCCCTGCCGGCAGCTCTGGAACACGGGTATGGGATGAGTGACTGAAAGTAAAATTGTCTTCCCCTGTTTCAAAGTGTTCCTCGTCGAAGAAATGAATCCAGCTTGGCATGGTTTGATTGAGAATGTTGGGGATCACCATCCGCACGCTGTCGGATGTGTCACCGGCCGCTTGGTTCATCCAGTTTGAAATGCCCGCCGGATTAAGTTTGCCCAGGGCGTGATATGCGGCCCGGCGGAGCAAGGGCTCATTGGATTTGGTGAAGGGGGTCAGGCTGGTTGCGTCCCCTTTGCCGCCGCAGGTTTCCAATAGGACCATCCCGAAGATGCGGGTGGGTGTGTTCGTGCTTTCATTCACAAACCGGCGGCCCCATTCCGCCATGGAGCGCTTGTCGCGCCCTTGCCGGACCTCACGTAATAACAAATAATCGTGTTGGTATATCTCGTGCGGTTTCAGGGGCGTTTCCGGCCGTAACAGTTCCTCCATTACGGAGTATTTGAAGGTCGGAGATGCTTTATTTTCAAGACAGGAAGACACGGCCGCCGATCGCACGCTTTCCACGGGGTCATGAAGTAACATCCGCAGGATTGGAGGCGCCGAGGTGGTTGCAACGCCCTCCAGGCTGTTGGCGATATTTATGCGTTCCTGGACTGTCCGCTCGGTCAGATCCGCCTGGAGATATGGCAGCGAGTTTGTATGGCCGCAACGTGCCAGGAGCAGGGCGGCTTGAAAGGTCAGCTCAGGATCGTCCGCCACCATAAAGATTGCATGGGCCTCGGATAGTAACGCGTCCATACTGCCGTCGGCCGCGGCCGATGATGGCGCCGCGGCGGATGTGGAATCGGTGGCGCCGCTGTCCCGGGAAAACGCCGCGAATAGATCATCCGCGGAAGCGGCCGCGGGCTTCAGCCCGGCATCCGCGGTGGTCGCCGCATCCGGGGCGGGGGAGGTTGAGGCGTTTGAGGAAACCGCTGTGTCGGCGGGGGCGATGGCTTTGGGGGCGAACGCCTGCATCAGGTTATCTATAACGGTTCCGGCAAAGCCCCCGGAACTGCCTGTTTTGGCGGTGAGATTTATGGTTATGGATTCCGTCAAATTCGGGCCGGCTGTGTTTTCACTAATGGATTCCAGAACCGCGAGTTTCGTTTCACGCTTGCCTTTTTTCAGAATCTCCGTGAGAGCGGCCCGCACCCCGAATTGCTGCATCCCGTTTTGCGCCACGATGCGGATGGCGGCGCAAGCGACATCGGTGTCTTCGTGTCGGACCAGGGAAAGGGGAAGGTCAAGGTATTTTTCTTCATTGTCCTGGATGGATTCGATGACCGAAAGCAGCACATCCGGACTTTTCCCGGTCAGGGCCTTGCCGAAGCTTTTGGGCAATGGCATCTGCATGCTGACAAAGGCGGACACCACCGGACCTTTGATGCCATCCTCCCGCAGATAGATTTCCTCCAGTTTTGGGGCGGACTTTTTCGCCGCGCACAGCGGCAGTGCTTTGACGGCCGCATAGCGGACAAAGTCGTCCTGGTCATTAAGCAGGGCGGTCACCTTGTCGGCCAGCGTATCAGCTTTCAGGGCGCCGATGGTTTCGAGTGCGGCCACCCGCACGCGCCAGCGCGGATCATTAAGACAGGCAGCCACAGCCTTGAGTTCGGCATGGGATTTCAGGCGACCGATGCTTCCGAGGGCGGTCACCACCAGATCTTCGTTGGAATGCGTGAGATAGGAAGACAATAATGCCAGACCTTTCTTGCTGCGGATCTGGCCGAGGCGGCGGAGTATGCCGCAGACGACCTCCTCGTCTTTTTCACGCGTCAACCTTTCGGCGAAGAGATTGACAACGCCGCGGACGCCGGTGCTGACCAGCGCATCCACCGCCGCCTCGCGCAGGAGCGGGTCCGGGTCATCAAGGAAATCGCGCAGGATGGGCACTGCGCGGACGCCGGCGGGCGCCAGGTCCAACACGCTCTTCTGGCGCACGTCCAGGGTTCCGTAAACGAGGCGGTGTGCCATGGTGGACGGTTCCAGATTGTCGATGTTATCCAGGATTGCGGCATATCGGGCTTCGGTAATGATGTTGGCCGTGGCCGGAGGCAGGTTCGGCTGGTTCCGCAGGAAGGTGGTCAACGCGTCGGCGGCGGCCGCTCCGCCGAAGCGGAGCATCTGCCGGGCACGCGGGCTGCGGGTCGGATGATTGGATACCAGATCCTGCACATAACCGTCAATTTGTTCCCGGGAGAGTGCGGCAAATACGGGCGTGGTATTTGTATCCGTTGCGGTGGCCCATTGGTTCCAACGGATCATGGCGCGGGGGTTATCCTGGTTGGCGGCAGTGAGCCATGGGTCAAACCCGAAGGTTTCACCGGCAACTTCTTCAAGGAGTTCAAGAGCGCCCAGCCGCACGGCCAGGCGCGGGCTGCCGAGCAAGGCCGTGAGTTGAGTTCGCGGGAATGGTTTGAGGTCCAGAATCGCGTCATGCAGGGTGGCGCGGATTTCGCGGGAGCCGAGTGCCAGCATGAGGTCCGGCCAGCGGTCTGGCGGGATGCGATTTTCCCTGGTCATTTTCAGCAAGCCCTCGAAACGGGTGTTTTGGCGGCGCAGGAAATCGGGGTTCAGCGCGTTTTTCAGCAATGTCTGGAGGTCGGGAGCGGTCAGATAACCGGTGGCGCTGGCCTGGACATCGCCGTTGGCGGAGAGTATCATGACTACGGGCACCCCGCGCAGCTGATAGTTTTCCGCGATATCCGGGTTTTCGAGCACATTGATTTCGACCAGCGCGAAATGCCGCAGTAGGTTACGGGTATCCGGATCCTGAAGCATCTCCTCCTTCAGTCGCGTGCACCAGTGGCAATCGGGTGAGGAAAACAATGCCAATACCGGCTGGTAATTGGCGGTTGCCCTGGCCAGGGACGCCTTCAGCGTAGCATGCCACACAAGCGTGGTGGCCGCGTTTGCTATGGGCGCGGGCAATTTCATTTCCGGGGTGGTGCGGCCGGCCGGCGCCGGTATCGGATCCAAGACCAGCCCCAGGATCAGCCCGAGCAGACCGGCCGCGGTCCATCGCCATGGCGTGGGAGTGGCCCGCGGGCGGCGGGTTGGCAGCGGCTGGAGGGGTGGGTTCATATCAATACAACAGGGCATAGACGAAGATGTTGACATTCATATCAATTGAATTGATGATCTCGTTGCCGCCGCAGCAACAGCAGCCTTCCGCATGTTCGGTGTCGTTCAGACCGTGGGGCGAATAAATGGCCACAAGTTTGCCATTATGTTCGATGCCATCAAGTCGGGCGCTTTCCCCGGCATGTTGCAGTTTAAGCTCCAGGATTGGATGCACGGTGCGGAAAACCGGATGGGCCATATCAATGGTCTTTAACGCTTTTTCCCCGAAGATTGAGCGTATTTCGCGCCGGAAGGCGCGGTCCCATTCCTTGTTCGAACAACCGGCCGAGGCCAGGAGAAATCCGCCGCTGGTCAGGTAGCGCTTCAGATTCTCGCGTTCGGCGGTGGAGAAGTGGAAGGCCGTTTCGCCGGTCATGATGGCAAACGGATATTGAAATAGCTCGTCCGTCCCCAGTTTCACGCTTTTGAACCGGCGCTCGGTGGGGATCGTGGTATCCTTCTGAACCGCGCTGAGAAACTCATCGCTGAAACAGCGGGAGGTGTGTGTGCCGCCGTAGATCAAATTGGCGCACTGGATTGTGCCATCCTTGGCCTTTGTCCAAAGTCCTGGCAGCAATGCGATGATCAGCGCCATGGCCGCCGTGGGGCGGAATGATGCGGGGATTGTATAAACAAGCTTTTTCATATTTGTTTTCCTGTGCATTTTGCCAGCTCGAAATATGAGTTTGGCGATGTCAAAATCTCCGTCCAGCCGTCTATCGCCCGCTTTGAAAATAGCGTTGAACCGCTTCCCGATAAGGCTCCGGCACTTGTTCCAGCGGCAGACTTTCACCGGCGGCCGGCGCCGGATCCCGGATCGCGATTGTTTCCGTGGCACAGGTTTTTGCGGTTCCATCCGCGGGACAGAACGCCCCTTGCTGGCCTCCCCGGCCACTAACGGCGGCGGTCCGGTCCTGACCGGGCATCGAACGGGCCGGCCCGTAAAGGGGGATGTTCATCAGCGAATGTCCGCCGGTTCCGTAACCATCGTTGGCGTCGCCGCCCATGCCGCCGCCCATACCCGCGCCGCTGCCCGCGCTTCCGCCGGTCGCGGTCAGGCACTGCAACATCTCTTGGAGGGTGGTCGCCAGATTTTCGGACACCTCGAATTTGAGTTGGCCCTGGCACATGCCTCCGAATGGTGTGCTGGCGCAGTATTTTAACAATTCCCGCATTTTTTCCAGAGCCAGTTGCGAGTGACGGCTGGCCTGGCGTCCATCCTGATTCTCCGCCGCGATTACTGCGTTTTTCATGATTTCATCAATCTGGAGCGCCACCACCATCTCGGCAAATTCCTGGGCGCTGGACGCGAGTTCATGGTGGTAACTTTTGACTTGGTCGGCGCGCTTCCGGAGGTTTTGAACGAATTCCGCGAGGGCTGTCCGGATTTCCGCCTGATTATGGCCGAGGGCGGTGAGCAGGTCCGGGTTCCGGGGCGCGGCATGGTTTTCGAAACGGCCCAGCCGTTTGACCAGCGCGGGCTGGCGTGCGATCAATGTTTTGTACACCCCGGCCAGTTCCATCAGGCGGGCGATGGGCTCGATTTGCTGGGCGCGATTGATCTCGTGCGCCAACGTCCGCCCCCCTTTACCCAAGCGTTGGATGAGGGTATCGAGTTTTGCGCCCAGGCCGGGATCTTCGGAACGGGCCTGATCCAGGTCGCGCGCGTTGTCAGTCAGTGGCGTGATCAAATTCCGGAGCGCTTGGGCCAGTCCGCGTTCGGCATCGAAGATGGGAAATTCATCCGCCATTTTGGAGAACCATTCCGCGCTTTCACGGTGTAGTTGGGCGGCCTGACGGATTTGGCGTTCGAGTTCCGCGGCCGGGGTTTTTCCGGATTCCGCGGCGGCTTGCAGGTCGCTCAGGGCGGTGCGGAGTTCATCCATGCGCGCGGACATCCTGCGATACCGTTCCATGAAATCATCCAGTGTAGTCCGTGCCCGCAGCACGGCTGCGTATTCGGGCTCGGAAATAATCTGCACGCGGACCACATCGGAGGCCGCCGCGCCCTGCAGCACGGGATTCTGATCCGTAGCTTCCATGTAAAATTCGAGCACCTGGCCGACTTCGGCGCCAATGGCGTGCAAATCCACCGGAGCATCGAATTCCAAGCGTGTTTCCGATGTCACGGGACCCAGCGACTTGATCCGGTCGCGATATCCGAGCACGGTTCGAATCAATTCCACCTGGCGCAATCCGAAATCATCGGTAGCATAGCCTTGCAGGGGCAGGATTGTGTTTGGGGTGGCCAGGACAAATCCGGGAGGGTCCGTGAGTGTCGCCGTCGGCGGTTCATCCGGAATCACTTTTTGATCGAGGGTATAAGGGGCTTGGTTTTTCGTGCCCTGCAGGTCGCGGATCACCACGCTAAGTTCGGCTGGTTCCTTGATGATCCAGGCAAACATGACCGCATGGGCGCCGCTGCGGACGCCCGGAACCGTCTCTTCGCGACCGGCGCCGTTGCGGTAGCGGAGGGCGAGCAGGCCATCGAGCAGGGGTCGGTTGCTGGTGACCGTCAGCAGCGCTTTGGACCCGCAGATGCCAGCCAAAGGTTCCGTGCCGGCAAAGAAACGGCGGATTGGACGGCGGGTATAGGGCGGCGGTTCGATTGTGATGGACGCCAGGGCGATGGCCGGCTGATATAACACCTTGACGCGGTGCCAGCGGCTGCGGGCTTTGCCGGTGACGAAGCAGAAATCCACGGGGCTGACGACTTTTTCAAGCCGTTGCGCGAAGCGCCGGTTATTTTCCTGAAAACAGGCGGCACGGTGTGTGCGACCTTGGTACCGCGACAGGAACAGTACCGGCTCACTGACCGGGGCGCCCGTAATTTCCACGGTGAGTTCGACATCGCCGCCATAGAGCACCGCGGGCGATATGGGGGAGACGGTAAAAACGAAATGACTGTAAGGGGGCCGGTCAACCCATGGCATCAATACCCGTCCGAGTACGACCCGCGCCGCCGCCGGGTTGAGCATAAGGATCCCGCCGGCAATCAGCATCCGGGCCAATGCCGTCTTCAATTCACGGCGCAATTCTGCCGAGGGCCGGATGGCCTGGGGGGTCAAGCCGGCCAGTGTGGCGCCGGCATCAGCGACCGTGCGCCGGATGAGGAACCGGGTGAGTTCGCCGTCTTGTCCGGTGCGGCGGCGCGCCTGCTGATCGAGTTCCAGCGCGCTGAGTATGACTTGGCGTTGCGGGTCCAGGAACTTGTCGAGATGCCGGGCCATATCCCGGTCCGTGAGTGTAAAACGGCGTGCAAGCCGTCCGGTAGTCACCAGCATCAGGACCGCCAGCAGCACAATCCCGAGCCATATTCGCAGGCCGTCCGGCAAGGCGAAGAAGTAATCGGCCGCGGCGTATGCGACCAGGCCGGCGGCCGTCAATCCCGCAAGGCGTATGACGTCGCACAGGATCAATCCCTGGCGCCAGCGTTGGGTCATGCTTCGCAGGGCCATCTTGAAATCTTTCTCGATCGCCTTGGTGTTGTGGCTCGCCGGGTTCATGTCAATTTTTAAGATTTAATCAGGCGGTCAGCGGCTGCAACATTAAAATAGCGGTTGCGCCTCAGGGCTTACGTGGGCTTGCGGCCGACTTTTTACAACAATCCTCCGCGCCGGCGGATGAACCATTCGGCGCTGAATATGAGCAAGATGAAGGCCAGCAGCCAAGCGCGGTCCCACACGGGCGTCCACTCGGCCTTATTCAAATCCACGGTGCGCCCTTCCGGCTCAAAACTGCTCACCACGGATTCCAATTCCCCCTCCGTAATCATCCGTCCGCCGGTTGCCTGGGCCAGGCGGGCCAGAAAATCTGGATCGGCGCTGAGCGTGTCCTTTTCCGCGGGAGGCGCCTTGATGAGTAGCATCGCCGATACACCGCCGGCCGCCGCCTCGTCCAGGCCTGCCAGTTCGACACGGTAGACGCCGGGTTCTTCGAGACTGAATAGCGCGTCCCATCGTCCTTCGTCGCTTGCCGGCGCCGTGGCGAGTTCCAACACTGTTTGCTTATCCCGGGTTATGCGTAAGGTCGGGGTTGGGCCGGCGCCGGCGCTGCGGCGCAGAATACGGGCGCGCACCGGCACATCCGGCAGCACGGCCGTGTCGCTCAGGCTCAGGGCGTACTGGCGGCCGGGCAGGAAATCGGAATAGGTGCCGGCCCAAGTCAGGAGCTGGACCCAGAAATCCTGATATACGCCGGCTGCCGCCGCGATGGAAGGGAAAAAGAACCACTGCCAGAGATCCTCGGCATTGACCGAGACCACGATCCCCTTGCCGTAGCGCTGGCTGAGCAGGAGCGGAACCGGGGTGGCGGTGGCGCCATCGAGAGCCGTATGGACGCCCTCGGCCAGAACGCGAGTGAAAGTCTTCAGGCGGGTGCATCGTTGGGCGCGGCGCAGGGGCGGTAACTGGTCCCAGATGGGCTGGCCGCGCCCCGGCAACACCGCGCCGAAAAGACCGGCCAGTTCGCCCTCGGTTGTGGGTTGGAAGCGCAATGGGTATTCGAAGCTCTCGCCCCAGACCGCCGGCTCCAGCGGTTCCAACTCCGGGAATGTTCCGGAATACGGCTTGCCCCGTGCAAACACAATGCAGCCGCCTTGTTCGCCGACATAATGTTTCAGGCGGGCCACGCGTTCGGGTGTCAGGAAATATTCAATTCCCCGTCCAAAGATCATCAGGTCAATTTGCGCCAACGCCTCGTCATCATCCGGAAACACGGGAGTGGAAGCATCGGAAACCCGGCCGGCGTCGGTTTCCACTTTAAAGAAACGGTTGGAGGAGAATCGGTAAATTGACGTCAGTTCCAGGTTTGGCTGCCGCCGCAGCCATTGGGCCACGAATTTGCTGTCCCAGAACGGTGTGCCTTCGGCCATGAAAATCCGGATTTTATTTTCCAATACGGCCACGTCCACGGCCGCCTCGTTATTGCCGGTGGTGATTTCACCCTCCCATTGCGGCGCCCGTAAGCGATACCGGAAATAACCCCGTTCCTTGGATGCGACCTCGAATTGGACCGCCGCCCCGCCGTTTTCCGGGAGATCAACGATGCGTTCGTCCGCCACCGTGCCGGAAGGATCAATGAGCTGGACGGTGGGCCGGATTGGGCCCAGCCGTTCCTGGGCCACGCGGGCGGTGATTTTGAATTTCTGCCCGACAAAGGTCACGATCTGGCGGCGCTCAACACTAACAGCAAGGTCGCGAGGGGCCTGGATGCCGCCCACACATAGAGTGTAAACCGGCGTCTGCTGGGCACAGGCCATGAGGATCGCCGGGGTCATGTCCGTGGGCGCCACCTGCCGGCCATCGGAAAGCAGAATCAGTCCGGCCAGCGGCAGGCTGCCGGCCCGGAAAGCGTTGAGCGTGGCGAGCAGGACGCCCGGGATATCCGTGGCGTCACCCGTTGGCTGTAAGTCGGGGGCGCCCAGGCGGGTTCGGTCCAGCGCGGACTCCAGCCGGCCGCTGAAGGTATGGATGCGGACGCGGCCGGGAACCGTGGCCGCGGCCACGGCTTTTGCGGTGAGACGGCAAGCCTCGGTCCAGCGGTTGCGGCCGTTGATGTCCGGGGTGGCCATGCTCAGACTGCGATCCAGCAGCACCGCCCAGGCGCCGGGCCGTTCCTCGGCCTGTTCACGCCAATGGCCGTGGTTTAATGCGATCAGGCCCAGCAGCGCCAAGCCTGCCACGCGCAACCCCGTCACCGTACTGCGCCGCACGATGGATGCCTTGGCCGCGCTGCGCCAAGCCAGGAAGCCGCCGGCGGCCAGGGTCACTGCCAGCAGTAATATCCACTGATCCATGGGAATGATCGGATTCATGTTTGTTCCGCCCACAAGGCGACCACGCCTTCAATCAGGGCCGCAACCAGGGCCAACGCCAACAAGTGGGGCCACAACGATATCCCGTCATGCATTTGGCGGAAAGCGTAGCCATGCCTGACCGCCAGTCCGCCATCCGCTGTTTCCAATTCTTCCAGGGTGAATGCGCGCAAATCGGATTCCAGCGCGGGAAATTCCACCGAGGTCCAGGCGAGCGGCTTGTCCGCATGCTCCCACACATAGATGCCGGGGGCGAGTGAGCGGTCGGCCATCAGAAGCACGCCCCCGGGTCCGTGTTGGTCGCGCAGTGGAATGCTCCGGCCATCCTCGGCCCGCAAGGTTAATTCCGTAACCGGCAGGTCTTGTTCCCTTCGCAGGGTGACCGATTCCCCGGGGAAAACACGGGTGACCTGTTTTGATTCACCACCGGCACGGCGACTTACCAGCAGCAGTTCGGCCAGGAAGGGCAGAAAATCGGCGCGTTGAGTCCAATTGTCCAGGTTGTTTGCCAGGGGCATGGTCCAGAGATAGAGCAGGCCCTGGCCGGGAAATCGCATGAGCGCCGGGGCGCCGTCATCATACGTCAGCAATGTTTCCCCGGGCGGCAAGCCGTCGGTTGGGACCGTGATCCGGCCTTGAAAAGCGATGCGCGAAAAATCGCCGAACCCGTCCCCGGTGAAGAGCCGGAACAACTCGTCCTTTTCGCGCGCGATACGCAACGTGCGGGCGGGCGTGCATGATTCCCAGCGGAAAGCGTTGGTGTTGGTCACGGGCGTGGCATTGAGGAGGGTGGCCAGGGTGGTGACCGGCAAGTCGCGGGCCGGCGCGCAGATCAAGGCCGTCCCGGTCTGGAGCGCCTGGCGCAGCCCTGCGACACCCTCGCCATTCCATCCGGCGAGCAGAATCGCATCGCCGGCCGTCCCGGGCAGGGACTGGTCCGTGAGTGTTTCAACGCGGATCCAGCCCACCGCGTCCAGCGCGCGCCGCCATGCTTCCGCCATGGCCGGATCGCGGGGAAAAAGCCCGACATTCAATCTCTCCCGGATTTCGAGCATCAGCACCCGCCGGTCATCGGCGGGAAATGCGTCCTCGCTGATCTGGGCCCGGACGGGAAACAGGTCCGGGTCGGGGAATCGATGCCGGAAAGCGGCGGTCGCCTTGTGCCAGGCGGGAACCATGACATCGCGGGATAACCGGCTTTCGGCGATGCTGAGGAAGACCGTTTTTCGCACAGGCTGCGGGGAATAATTGTGGACGTCCACATACACCGTGACCTCCTCGCCGGTCAGGGGGCGGGATGGATCGGTGCGCAAGGCGGTCAGCGTCTGGTTGGCGGCTTCGCCGGCGCCGATGCGCACATTGACCAACCGGATTCCCGGCGGTATGGCGGCGCGCGCATTGGCCCAGGCGGTTTTCTGGAAATCGGAAATCAAGCAGATTTCGCGCTGGCCTGACTGGTGTTCGAGCAGGCCGGCGGCCAGCCGCACCGCCGCTTCGATGGCGCCGGCCTCCACCGTGACCGACCCGCGGCGTAAGGCGTTCTGGAGATAGCTGCGGTTTACGCTCATTTCGGGAAACACGGCTTCAGGCACGGCCTTGAGCCAGATCACATTGGCGGAGTCGCGGGCGGACAGGCCGGCAAGGATTTCGGAGGCCTCGGCGCAGGCGGCGGCAAAACGCGTCTGGGCGCCGTCGGGCCACGCCATGGAAGCCGTGGCGTCAACAATCAACACCACGTGTTTCTGACGGAGCGGGTCCGCCAGCCGGCGATCGGCAAAGAAGAGCGGGCGCAGGAAAACGGCAATAACGGCGGCCGTCAGCAGCGTGCGCAACGCCAGTAACATCCAATCCCGGGGTCGCTTGATCCGCAAGGTGGACCGCGCGATGCGGCGGATGAACTCGACGGACCCGAACGGATAGACCGGCGGCTTGCTGCGGGCAAACAGGTGCAGGATCAGTGGCAGCGCCACGAGCGCCAGAAACGGCCAGAGCACGAGGTTGAGCAGCAAAAGACTCATTGGGTGAGATGTTCGAAAAGCGTGAAATAATGGGTGTCGGTTCGCGCGAGCGCATAATCCACATTGCGCCGCCGGGCGAGTTGCCGCAGCGACTGGATATGATCCTGGATGGCCTGGCGATAGGCCGTGCGCAATCCGGTGCTATGCGCGATGACTCTCTGACCGGTTTCAAGGTCCATGAAAGTGCGCAGACCCCTGTCTTCGAGTTCGATTTCCTCCGGCGCCAGCACGTGAAAAAGATGCACACGGAAACCGCGATGCAGGTAGGGGTTGAGCGCTGTGAAAATCGCCGCGGGATTGTCAAAAAAATCGGAGATGACGATGAGCGTACCCTTGCGCTTGAGTAGGGGATGCGCCCGGCGCAGGGCGGCTGCCGTCGAGGTGCGATTGCCCGGCCGGTTGTTTTCCAGCGCATGCATCAGTCCCTGGAGATGGCGGTTGGTGCTGCCCGGGGGGATAAACCGGCGAATCTGGTCGTCGAAAAGCTGGAGCGAAACCCGGTCGTTGTGCCGGAGTACCAGATAACAAAGAGCGGCGGCGAAGAAGGATGCGTATTCGAGCTTGGTTTTTGGCCGGCCAAATCCCATGGAGGCGCTGCTATCGAGAAACACGTGGCATTCCATGTCGGTTTCCTGCTCATAAGTACGCAGGTAATGACGGTCGGTGCGGGCGTATACCCGCCAGTCCACAAGCGCCAGGTCGTCGCCCGGGACATAGGGCCGGTAGTCGCGGAAATCAATGGATGAGCCGCGCGCGCGCGACTTGTGACGGCCGGCCAGATAACCCTCGACCAGCGCGCGGGGCGCGAATTCGAATCCGGCCAGTTTGCGGATATCCTCCGCCCGCAGATACCTGAACCGCGATGGTGAATTTGACGTCACGCCTCGATTTCCAGCAAATGCCCGACAATCGCCTCGGCGGTTATGCCTTCGCCGGTGGCGTTGTAATTTGGGATGACCCGGTGCCGGAGTACCGGTCGTGCCACTTCACGCACCTCGGCCACCGAAACCGCGGGCCGGCCGCGTAACAGCGCCAGGGCCTTGGCCGCGCGCGTGAGATTTTGCGAGGCGCGGGGGCCGGCGCCCCAGGCCACGTAACGCTGGATGTAGTCGTCCGCCGCGGGCGAGTTGGGGCGCGAGGCGTGCACCAGTTTAAGGATGAAGTCGAGCGCATGGTCGGGAACCGGCACATCCAGCACCGCATGCTGCAGTGCGAGTACCTCGGCGGGATTAACGATCGCGCGGGGTGTCGGTGTGTCATGTCCGGTCGTCCGGAGCACAATGCGGCGTTCGTCGTCCGGCGAGGGATAGTCAATGAGCAGGTTATAGAAAAACCGGTCAAGCTGCGCTTCGGGCAACGGGTAGGTGCCTTCATGCTCGATCGGGTTCTGGGTGGCATAAACGATGAAAGGTTCGGTCAGGGGCATCGTTTTGCCGGCCACGGTGACTTGTTTTTCCTGCATCGCCTCCAGGAGCGCCGCCTGGGTCTTGGGCGGCGTGCGGTTGATCTCGTCGGCTAGTATCAAATTGGCAAAGATCGGTCCCGGTGCGAACTCGAAATGGCGCTGCCCCGCGGCATCGGCGGACTGCAGGATTTCACTGCCCAGGATGTCCATTGGCATCAGGTCGGGCGTGAACTGGATACGACGGAAAGAAAGCCCGAGGATTCGCCCCAGCGTGCTCACCAGCAGCGTTTTGGCCAGACCCGGCACCCCCACGATCAGGCAGTGGCCCTTGCACAGGAGCGCGGTAAGCAATTGTTCGATAATCACTTCCTGGCCCACGATGACGGTGGCGATTTCCGCGCGTAATGCCGCCACCTTATTCTGAACGGTTGTCCACAACTCGGCGTTTTGATCAGGCATGATTCTTCCTTGCTTGGGTATGGTTTATTCTTTGTTATCCGGTAAAATCGGCGTGCCCATGAAGATTATGACGGCCTGTTTCAGTACATTTCCCTTGCCGGAACAGAACTCTTCCGTTTTCTCCCAAAAATCCGAATGGTCCGCGCCAAACATGCCCGAAATGTCAACCGTGTCTTCGGTGATGTCAACCAGTAATTCGTCGCCAGTATTGGTGGCGGCAACTTCCGGTTTGGCGGGCGCCGCGCTTGGCTTTTGCGCCACCGGCCACATTGCGGCGGCATACAGGGCTTCGGCCATCAGCGTGCCGGTGACCAAGGCCTGTTTTTTCGTTGTATAAGCACGCATATGTTGAATCGAGCCGCGCGCATGTTTGGTCGTGTTGGTGGGGGAAAAGACCTGGACCTTGATCGTCACGCCGTTCAGGCAGGGTTGACGGGTCAAGCTGATCTGACTGGCCAATCCTTTTTCCGTGTTTTGCCGGCAGGCGGCTTGACACGTTTCGATCATGGCCTTGGTGAGTTCCTGCCCTTTAAAGGTGTCAAGTTCCTTGGGTGGGACGCCTTGCTCCATGGTAATGTCAACCGATTTTACCCGGTTGGCCAGCGGCAGCAGTTTCCGGTTCAGTTCCTCGTTGTCTTCGGTCATTGCCGCGAGCGCCAGGATTTGATCCACGTTCAGTGCGGTAATTTTGGATTCCATCTCGGCCGGGGCGGTTTTCAGAAGCTCGGCCGCCATTGCCTGGCGCTGTTCAGCGGTTACGTTGTCGGCCGACGGCAGTGGCGGCAGTTCGGCGGGCGGTTTTCCTGCCAGGCGCGTCCTGGCACGCGCCAGGATAATGGCCTTGACCCGCGTGTCAGCCGCGGTCATCAACTCCCGCCGTTCGTCCCCGCGGGACTCCGCGTCGTATAGAACTTCGATGGCCAGGGCGGCCATGTCGGCTACACTGCCGGGATTAATGCTGCCGAACATTGATGGTTCAGCGGAAACACGCGTATCGGCCAAAAGTATATTCCATAAGTCCGCGGTGTTTTTAATGTCAAGCTCCGGCGTTTTTTGAGAGTTGGCGGATGCTACCGCTTGGGCGCCGGCCTCCTCCGCCAAGATGGCCTGTCGGATATAGGGTAAGCTCATGGATAATTGGAGGAGTGGGACGCTCAAGTCGGCCGATTTTGCGTCCACCGCCGCTTGCAGCAGGACTGGCAGCAGTTCAGCGGGCTTTCTTGTGGCCATGGACCTGTAGAGCATGGGCCCGAGTTCGTCCATGGTTTTCGTCCCTGCGCTCAATTCGGCGAGTGATGCTTCAAACGAGGTGGGCGTGGCGGACACGGTCTCCTTCATGGTGTCAATCTCGAGCTTGATCATGCGTTGAACATCGTCCTGCCGGAACATTTCATTATTGCCCGCGGCCAATTGATTGGTCATCTGGGCCGTGAAACGTTCGACAAAGTCGCGGGCCTTTTCCTTCCTTTGCTGGACGTACTGCTGGGCCAGGTGTACGGTAATCATGGGATTTTCGGAATTCATCAAATAGTCTTCGAGCGCCGCAATGTCGTTGCTGGCGCCGGCTTGTATCAGGTATTGGACGGCGGCGTTCTGCTGTTGCGCATCGCCTTCCTTGAGATAAAAGCGGGCCAGTTCCAGCGGCGGCTGGTCCTTGTGTTCCGCATACCAGGCGCGCACGGTTTCAATGACTTCATCACGGTTCGGGGGGTAGTGTTCATTTTCGTCACGCTTGACCAGCGGCGCCAGAAACACCATCGCCACCTCCGACCGGGTCGCGGGGCGCGACAGGGAGTCGTATGTTTGGGTGATATATTCTTCAGACATTGCTTCATCGGACGCGAACGATTGGATGGAATGAGACGAAAAGCCGCTGAGTCTCTCCTTGTCGAGTTGCGTCAGGTAGTCGTCCTGGGCCAGGGCCAGCAGCAAGGGGATTGCGCCCAGGCCCCGGGCCGTAATGCTGGTCAGCACATTGGTTTCCGGCGGCGGCATGCCGCGGCGCTGGGTGGCCGGCAGAATCCAAAGCGAGCTGTGCATGCCCCGCGGAAACGCGTTGAGCTGGTTGGTTATGACCGCCAGTTCACCGGCGAATGACAGGTCTTCATCAGTCAAACCTTCGCCGGACAGCGCCGGTGGGGCCGGCTGGGCGATGCGGGCTTTGACCCTTTCCAGAAGCCGTTGGATGGCCGGCGCCTTCTTCCAGGCGGCGGCAAATTGGGTCATCAGACGCTCCATATCCGTGGCATATGACTGCCAGTTACCGGAGGAAAAAAACGCCTGTGTGATCTCTTGATAACGTTGATCCGCGAGCTGATTTAGCCCTTGTATCAGCACTTTACGCTGGTCCCCGGCCGCCTCAAAAAGCAGGCTAACGATGGTGTTGGCCTCGTTGGTAAAACCGGCGGCGTGAAAATGAATGGACATCAGAAGCAGTTTGCCATAGCCGCCTGAGTATGCGAGGGGATCGTGATTTGAGGCAACCGCTTCGTTTTTTTTCTTCAGAAAGGCGATAATTTTGTCAATATCTTTTTTGACATCCACCATCCGCCAGCGGCCTGTCAGGCCGCCATCCTCATTATCCATGAGCTGCCGGATGTGGAAGGGTGGGATACTCGCTCCGTCTTTTTCTTTCATTTGCTCTTTGAACTTGGCCATCTGCCGTTGCTGGAAGGCCTGCTGGTCTTCGACTTCGGCCACGGAACAATTATTGATGACAAACCTTCCGCTCTGCCTGTTCGTGGCTTCGGAGAGCATCCAGGCATTGCCCGCGAGTCGGAGTTCGTAAGTTGTGATATCATGATTGTATAACATGATTTTACGGGCATCCAGTTTCACGTAGGCGGCGTTGGTGGTGATCCGGGGCAAGCCCAGTTCGTAAAACTTCGCAAATCCCTGGGTAAAATCCGGCGCCTTGGCAGGTTCCTCGGCCGCCAATGGCGATAGCGCCAGGCATGTGAAAAACAACGGTATCAGGCGGGCAGAAGTGTGCATGGGCTTCTCCTTGGGTGAATGTTTTAAAAAAAATTACCCGTGATGGCGTTAATTGAAAAGAAAAAAACGTTCGCCGGCGGTTGCCAAAACTAAATTTTGCCCGCGACGGTGGCTTGATTCTTCCCCTGAAAACTCGCCACGATCCATTGGGAAAGTTCGCGGTCGGGGGCTGCAAGCATGGCGGCGGTGATGACAAACCGGGTCTGGCCGGTATTGTTGGCGATCAATTTCAGTCCATGCTGAAAGTCGCGGAATTTTTCCTCGCAGATGGCGCGCACCGTCCGGTCTTTCAGGACGCTCAGGTCGGCCAGCGCCGCGATGGCGTTATCCTCAAACGCCAGCTCCAGCCCGTGTTCCTCGCGGAACCGCGCGGCGAAGGCGGCGACTTCCTTTTTCAGCCATTCCTGCTGCGCGTGCAGGTTGGCGCGCAGGAGCGCGCGCAGGGCCTGGTCCGGGTCGGCAATGGTTTCCGTGGAGGCTTCCAGCGTTTTGACGGCGGTGGATGGCAGCTCGAATTTGAAGTTGCGGAAAATCTTTTCCATCACCGTCATCAGCCCGCGCGCGCCGGTGCGCTCGCCGTACGCCCGCTGGGCGATGGCGGCGATGGCTTCGCGCGTCAGGCTGAAATCAATGCCGTACCCCGCGAAGTCCCGGCGGTATTGCGTCAGGATGCTGTCCTCCGCCGTGAGCATGATCTGCTCCAGGTCGGCGGCGGTCAAGCCTTCGCAGACCACGCGCACCGGCAGGCGGCCGATGAATTCCGGCTCGAAGCCGGCCTTGATGAAGTCGGCGGTCTGGGCCTGTTTCAAAAATTCGCTGTCGGATTGCGCCGCGCGGTCGGCGGCGGCGAAGCCGATCACCCCGGACTGCAGCCGCTTTTTCACCAACTCGGCCAGGGCGTCAAAGGCGCCGCTGACGATGAATAAAATATGCCGGGTGTTGATGGTGCGCCGCGGCGGCTTGCCGCTGCGCTGCAATTGCATGATGGCTTCCATCTGGCCCAGCAGGTCGGTCTGGCTTTGCAGGCTGACGTCGGTGTCTTCCATCAACTTGAGCAGGTTCACCTGGACGCCGCGGCCGGAGACGTCGCGGCCGCCGGCGTTGCCGGCGGAGGCGATCTTGTCAACTTCGTCAATGTAAATGACGCCGTATTGCGCGAGGTCCACGTCGCCGTTGGCCGCCTTGACCAGGTCGCGCACAAGGTCCTCGACGTCATGGCCCACGTAGCCGGTCTCGGAGAATTTGGTGGCGTCGGACTTGACGAACGGCACGCCGATCAGCCGGGAGATGCAGCGGATGAGGTAGGTCTTCCCCACGCCGGTGGGGCCCAGCAGGATGACGTTTTGCTTGGAGTATTCCCGTTCGCGCAGGGCCGGGTTTTCAATGCATTGCCGGGCGTGGTTGTAATGGTCGCAGATGGCCACCGCCAGCACCTTCTTGGCCTCGGCCTGCTGGATGACAAACCGGTCGAGGTAATCCCGGATTTCGCGGGGCTTGTGGTTGAATTCCCGGATGCAGCGCAAAGGGTCGGACGCCGCCGCGTCCGGTTTGGCCGGGGCGGCCGCCGGGGCGGCGGCCGCCCCGCTCTGGGTGAAGACGCCGGCGATGTTGGAGTTCTGCAGGGCCTCCTGGATTTGCCGCTGCAAATCCGCCAACGGATCGGCCGGTTCCGCCGGGTCTTTTTTTTCGGAGTTGTGCATGCCGCTGTCCCGCGCTGGTCTACAATGCTGTTTGGAATGATGCATCATGCCCGATTACGCCCGGGTTGGCAAGGTTTTTCGGGGATGCTTTTTCGGGTATGCCACGTTTGTGTCATGCTTGCGGCTCACCAGGGACGGTTCGCCCCACCCAACGTAAATATGGCCAAAATGGTGGGGCGAGGCGTCCCTGCCGAGCCGTCTGGCTGGACGGAATGCCAAGCATGTAGCAGCCCTGGCGGGTGTGCGCTCCATTGTTTAAAAAAGTTCCGCGATGGGAAATTTCGAAAGCTTGCTTTGGGGGCCGGCTTGACGTAGTATGTTTTCAACCGCGGCAACCGCGGCAACCGCGGGCGCCGGTGGCCGGCGTGCGGCCGGCCGCCGCGCGGAGGAAACACAAGCTATGAAAATCCTGGAACGGGCGCGGGAAGTCTTGCAGATCGAGATCGAGGAGTTGCAGCGGGTCTGCGCCAATCTCGATATCGGATTCAGCCGCGCGGCGGATTTGATGTTGAAGCGGCTGGCGGATGGCGGCAAAATCGTGGTGGCCGGCGTCGGCAAGAGTTTTTTGATTGGCCAGAAGATTGCGGCCACGCTCGCCAGCACCGGCTCGCCCAGCGTGGTGATTCATCCGGCGCAGGCCATGCATGGCGACATCGGCATCCTTAACCGGCATGACGTGCTGTTGGCGTTGAGTTTTTCCGGCGAGTCCGGGGAACTGCTGGAAATGTTGCCGGTGGTGCGCCGGCAGGGGGCCGGCATCGTCGCCATGACCGGCCTGGCGGACAGCGCCCTGGCGCGCTTGAGCGACGCGGTGATTGTCATGCGGGTCAATCGCGAAGCCTGTCCCTTTAACATGGCGCCCACGGCCAGCACCACGGCCATGCTGGCCGTGGGCGATGCCCTGGCGATCGTGCTGCTGGAAGCCCGCGGATTCAAGCGCGAGGATTTCGCCAAGCTGCATCCCGGCGGCGCCATCGGCCGGGCGCTCTTGCTGCGGGTGTCGGACATCATGCGCAAGGGCGACCGGCTGGCGGCGGTGCCGCTGCAGGCCACGCTCAAGGACGCCATCCTTGCCATGACCCGCGCGCGGTCGGGATCGGTGGGGGTGTTGGACGAGCAGGGGCGGGTTGTCGGCATTTTCACCGATGGCGATTTGCGCCGGCTGATGGGCGAGATGGCGGACCTGCCCGGGCGCCGGATGTGCGAGGTGATGACCGCCCATCCGCTGACCGTGCGGGCGGATGAGCTGGCGGTGACGGCGCTGAAGCTGTACGAGGAGCACAATGTGGACGACCTGCTGGTGGTGGACGACGCCGGACGCCTGATCGGCCTGGTGGACATCCAGGATTTGCCCAAATTCAAAATTCTCTAAATCCGTTGCCGTGCCGGAAATGTTGAAAAAACAAAAGATTTTATTTGCTTTTTTCCGGGAAACCCAATATATCTATGACTTGTAAAGGTGCTGAATGGCCCTTGACCTTATTTGTTTAACCAACAAGAGGAGATGCTCCATGGCAGGCAAAGCGAAAACCAAGAGTCAGATTGTTGCGGAATTGGCGGAGAAAATGGCAGTCACCAAGAAGCAGGCTGCATTGATGATGGAAACGCTGGTCTGCATGGCGTGCAAGGAAGCCAAGAATGGGTTTACCATCCCCGGTCTGGGCAAACTGGTGATCGTCAACCGCAAGGCGCGCATGGGCCGTAACCCGGCCACGGGCGAGACCATCAAGATCAAGGCCAAACGCGTGCTGAAGTTCCGGATTGCCAAGGCCGCCAAGGATTGCGTCCTGGGCTGAAATCTTAACGCGGAATTAGTTTGATCAGGGCCGTCCCCGGAACCGGGGGCGGCCCTTTTTTTCGGGAGCAGTTTGCCTCAAACCGCCATGCCTGGCCAATTGCCATTGCCGCGCCGCCCCCTGCGGGTGAGCATGATTCAAAACGCCGCCGGCGGCGACCTGGCGGAGAATTTGCGGCGCTTGTGCGATTTGACCGCCGCCGCCCCGCCCGCCGATCTGCTGCTGCTGCCGGAATGTTTCGCGCTGCGCGGCGCGCCGGCGGATTATCGCGCCGCCGCGGAAATCATTCCGGGCGCCTTGTGCGCCTGGGCGGCGAAGCTGGCGCGCCGCCGGCGGGCCTGGGTGCTGGCCGGCAGCCTGGTGGAAAAAGCCGGCGCGCAACATTACAACACCAGTTTGCTGTTCGACCGCCGGGGCCGGCTGGCGGCCCGTTACCGTAAAATCCATCTCTTCAACGCCGTGCTGCCGGGCGGCCGCGCCGTGCGGGAACGGGCGGTCTATGCGCCCGGCGCGCATCCCGTGCTGGCGGAAATTGACGGCTGGCGCTGCGGCCTGGCGGTTTGCTACGATTTGCGCTTCCCGGAATTGTTCCGCGCCTATGCCGCCGCCGGCGCGCACCTGCTCCTCTTGCCGGCGAATTTCACCCGCGCCACGGGCCGGCCGCACTGGGAAGTGCTGGTGCGGGCGCGCGCCATCGAAAACCAGGCTTTTGTGCTGGCACCCAACCAGTGCGGCGCCAATCCCGCGGACGGTGTGGCCGCCCACGGCCACAGCCTGGCGGTGGACCCGTGGGGGACGGTGCTGGCGGATGGCGGCGCGCGCGCGGGCGTGGTCAGCGCGACGCTGCACCCGGCGGCCCTGGCCCGCGCGCGCGCGCGCCTGCCCGCGCCGGCGCACCGCCGCCGCTTCGGGCGCGTCAGCCGGGCATCATCAGGCCATGGACGAGCAGGGCGGAGAGGATGCCCATCAGCAACCCCATGAAGACTTCCAAGCGGGTGTGACCCAGCAACTCCACCAGGCGTTTTTCGGAGAGCCGGTGGTTTTTGAAGAGCTCGTCAATCATCTGGTTGATGATGCGCGCCTGGATGCCGGCGGCGTGGCGCACGCTTTGCGCGTCGAACATCACGACGATGGCGAAGGCCATGGTCACGGCGAACAGCGGATTACCCATGCCGTAGCGCAATCCCACGGAGGTGGTCAGGGCCGTGGCCATGGCGGAATGCGCGCTGGGCATGCCGCCGGTGCTGACCAGGTAACTCGGTTTGATGCGCCGGGTGACGGCGAAAAAACACAGCATCTTGGTAAGTTGCGCCAATACCCAGCCGCACAACGCGGACCAGAAGGTGGTGTTTTGCCAGAGCGTTTCCATGTAATGTCCCTGCCCGGTGTCTTAGTAGGCGTTTTTACGGCTGCAAAAGGTCTTTACCAGAATCTTGAAATCGAAGGCGAGCGACCAGTTTTCCAGGTAGTAAAGGTCGTATTTGACCCGTTCCCGGATGTCGGTGTTGCCGCGCAGGCCGTTGACCTGCGCCCAGCCGGTCATGCCCGGCTTGGAAACATGCCGCCACATGTAGCGGCTGATGTCCTCCTTGAACTGCTCCACGAAACAGGGGCGTTCGGGCCGCGGTCCCACCAGGCTCATTTCACCCTTGAGCACATTCCACAACTGCGGCAGCTCATCCAGGTTGTTGCGCCGCAGCCAGGCGCCGATGCGGGTCCGCCGCGGATCTTCGGCCACGGCCCAGACCGGGCCGGTGGCCGCCTCGGCATCCGGGCCCATGGTGCGGAATTTGTAAAGCAGAAAACTCCGGCCTTGCTCGCCGCAGCGTTCCTGCCGGAACAGCACCGGGCCAGGCGAGTCGCGCCGGATGATCGCGGCAATCAGCAGCATCAGCGGCGCGGCCAGCAACAGGCCCACGGCGGCGCCGATGACGTCGGCCAGGCGTTTCAGCAGGCGGTTCCAGAAGTGATCCAGTGGCCAGCGGCTGACGCCGAGCAGGGGAATGTCGTCGATGGTTTGCAAATCCACGCTGTTGGTCATGATGCGGAAAAGGTCGGGGACAATATTGAATGTCACCAGATTCTGCTCGCATAACAGCAGCAGTTCCAGCATCTGGTTTTGACCGATGCTGGTGTCGGTCAAAATCACCTGGTCCGCCAGATGGCTTTCCAGGAATCCCCGCATTTCATCGAGCGTGCCCTTCACCAGGTCGGGGGGAATGCCGGGATGCAGCGGGGCCTCGCCGATTTTCAGGCAGGCCACCACTTGCGAGCGCAGGCGCGGTTCACTCTGCAAAGCCTTGCGCAAGCGGGCGGCCAGGGCATCGGTGCCGATCAAAATGACACGGTTGACCGTGCGGCGCTGCCGGGCCAGGCGGATTTCCCAGCGGAAGAGCAGCCAGCGTTCGAGCAGGACGGTCAGGCTGATGGTGGGGATGGCCAGGAAGGCGACCATGCGCGCAAATTCCGGCTTGGTGCGCACCACGAAGGTCAGGGCAATGGCGATGACGACGCCGGTGATCACCCCGCGGATCAGGCGGGGAATGCGGCCGCCGAAATCGCCAATCTGCGGGCGCACGTAAAGCTTCAGGGATTGAAAGGCGAAGAGCGTGACGATGGTGGTCACAATCGCGCCGCCGGTGTACATGGTGTAAAGCTGCGCCGGGGGCTTGTCATGAAAAAGCGGCACCCAGCCGCTGTTAAAACGCAGCCAGGTCGCCAGCATGAATCCGGCAAACACCGCCAGCGCGTCGCCGGCCACCGCCAGGCAACTGGCTAATACATCGGATGTGTCCCGCATGTGCATGGCTGTTAGATCTGGTCGTTGCTCAAGATTTCACGGAGATTGTATTTGAGGATGCACCATAAGGCCGCACAGCCGTCCCGCCAGGTGATCTTCTTGCCCGCGGCGTAGTCGCGGCCGTAGTAGGACACCGGCACCTCGTAAATGCGCCAGGATTTGCGGGCGATTTTGGCGGTGATTTCCACCTCGAAGCCGAAACGGTTTTCCCGCAGCGCCAGCCCCTGCAGCACCTCCCGCCGGAATACCTTGTAACAGACTTCCATGTCCGTCAGGTTCAGGTTGGTGAAAATGTTGGAAAGCGTGGTCAGCAGACGATTGCCCAGATAGTGCCAGTAAAACACCACCCGGTGCGGGCCGCTCAGGAAGCGCGAACCGTAAACCACGTCGGCATGCCCCTGCAGGATCGGCGCGAGTAAAACCGGGTATTCGCGCGGGTCGTATTCCAGGTCGGCATCCTGGATCAGGACAATGTCGCCGGTGGCCGCGGCAAACCCCGTGCGCAAGGCCGCGCCCTTGCCCTGGTTGCGCTCGTGGTAAAAACAGCGGACATCCCCCGGCAGTTTCCGCATCAGTTCCCGCGTGCCGTCGGTGGAGCAGTCGTCCACCGCGATCAATTCCTTGGGCAGGTCAATGGGCGCATCGCGGACCGCCTGCAGCAATTTTTCCAGGGTGTGGACTTCATTATAAACCGGTATGACAATGGATAATTTCATTGATGCGCAACAGGTGCCAGAGCCGCCAGATCAGGTGATTCAGCAGCAAACTGTAAGCCGCCGCGATGCAATCGTCAATCACAATTCCAAGGCCGCCGTGCAAAGCCTGCAGTTGCCGGGCCGGGGGCGGCTTCAGGATGTCCATGGCCCGGTTGGTCAGGAAGGCCAGCACCAGCACCGCCGGCGTCAGCGGCAGTCCCAGCAGGCCGATGGGGAAGGTCAGGTATTCGTCGGCGACAATCCGGCCGTCATCCTTGCGCTGAAAGTGCCGCTCCGCCGCGCCGCAGACGGGAATGGCCAGCGCGGCCAGGAACAGGGCGGCCAAAACCTGGTAGGGCCATAAATGCGCGCCGGCCCACAAGGGCGCCAGCGCCAGCATCAGCAACAGTCCCGGCAACGTGCCGAAAGTGCCGGAAGCCACCGGGGCATACCCCAAGCCTGCCCCGGTGGCCAGGAGCAGCATTAATTTTTTTTGCATTTAGTATGGATGTGGATGGGGCGCGTTGCCCGCATGTAAAAATCACGAGCAGCCCATGGAATTGCCGCAGACGTAGCAGCGGTAGCAGGCGCCGTTGCGGACGGTGATGGCGCCGCATTGGTCGCAGACCGGGGCGTCCTCCTGGAAATGCAGGAACTGCCCGTCCAGGCGCCCCTGGGCATCCCCCGCCGCCGGTTCGGCCTGGGCGGCGGCCGGCGCGGCGGCGGCGGGTGCGGCGGCCGCCGGTTCGGCGGCGGGCGCGGGATGCTGCGCGGCCTTGGAATGGCCATCGGGGAAAGTCAAAGCCATCCAGCGGAAGATGTAATCCACGAGCGACTTGGCGAAGGGAATCTCCGGATTTTTGGTGAAACCGCTCGGTTCGAAACGGCTGTGGGTGAATTTGTCAATCAGCGTGCTGATTGGCACGCCGTATTGCAGGCACATCGAAATGGCCGTGCCAAAGGCGTCCATAATGCCGCCCACCGTGCTGCCTTCCTTGGCCATGGTGATGAAGAGCTCGCCCGGCGCGCCGTCTTCATACAGCCCGACGGTCAGGTAACCCTGATGGCCGGCAACTTCGAATTTATGGGTGATGGACTGGCGCGTTGCCGGCATCCGGCGCCGGAAAGGCTTGTTGGCCGGGCCCTTGGCGGCGGCCTCGTCAGTCGTTCCGCCCGCGCTTTCCCGGTTGGTGCTGACCGGCTGGATACCCTTGGACCCGTCGCGGTAAATGGCCACGGCTTTCAACCCCAGTTTCCAGCCGTCCATGTAAGCCTGCAGCACATCCTCGACGGTGGCGTTGTTGGGCATGTTGATGGTTTTGCTGATGGCGCCGGAGAGGAAGGGCTGGGCCGCCGCCATCATCTGCAGGTGCGCGTGGTAGTTGATGCAGCGCTTGCCGTTCTTGGGCTTGAACGCGCAGTCGAACACCGGCAGGTGCGCCTCCTCCAGTTCCGGCGCGTCTTCAATCGTGTCGGTCTTGTCCACATGCGCGATAATGGCCCGGATTTGCGCCGGGGTGTAGCCCAGGCGCTTGAGCGCGATCGGCAGCGACTGGTTGACGATTTTGAACATGCCGCCGCCGGCCAGTTGTTTGTATTTCACCAGGGCGATGTCCGGCTCAACGCCGGTGGTATCGCAGTCCATCATGAAGCCGATGGTGCCGGTGGGCGCGAGGACGGTGACCTGGGCGTTGCGGAAGCCCTGGGCGAGCCCGGCTTCGCGGACATGCTCCCATACCGTCTGCGCTTCCCGCAGGATCACGCCGTTGCTGGCGGTGGCCGCGATGTGCGCCAGGGCGTCATGATGCTTGCCGATCACCTTGTTGAACGGTTCGCGGTTGAGCGGATACTCGTCAAAAGCACCCTTGACGCCGGCCAATTCGATGGAAGTGGCGTACGCGGCCCCGGTCATCAGGGCGGTTACGGCGCCGGCGAAGGCCCGGCCGTCATTGCTGTCATACGGCAGCCCCAGGTTCATGATCAGCGCGCCCAGGTTGGCGTATCCCAGGCCCAGCGGACGGAAGCGATGGGAATTCTCCGCGATTTCGCGGGTCGGATAGCTGCCGTGGTCCACCAGGATTTCCTGGGCAATGACCATGATGCGCGCTACGTGCTGGAACTGCCGGACGTCGAACACCTGGCGCTCGTCGGAAAATTTCATCAGATTGATCGAAGCCAGGTTGCAGGCGCTGTTGTCCACGAACATGTATTCCGAACACGGGTTGCTCGCGTTGATCGGCCCGCTTTTCGGACAGGTATGCCAACGGTTGATCGTGGTGTCGTATTGGAGCCCCGGGTCGCCGCAGAAATGCGCCGCCTCGGCGATGTTCCGCATCACCTGCCGCGCGTCCAGCACTTCCACAATCTCGCCCGTGGTGATCGCGCGGGTGTGCCAGACCGTGCCGGCCTGCACGGCGTTGAGGAAGTCATCCGTCACGCGCACCGAAAGATTGGCGTTCTGAAACATGACCGATGAGTAAGCGTCGCCGTTGAAGGAGCCGTCATAGCCGGACTTGATCAGCACGCGCGCCTTTTTCTCTTCGTTGACCTTGCAATTGATGAAATCCAGGATGTCGGGATGTTGCACCTTGAGGCTTTGCATCTTCGCCGCGCGCCGGGTTTTGCCGCCCGACTTGATCACCGCCGCCACCTGGTCGAACACCCGCATGAAACTCAGCGGGCCGGAGGGCGTGCCGCCGCCGGAAAGCTTTTCGCGGCTGCTGCGCAGCGTGCTTAAATCCGTGCCGGTGCCCGACCCGTATTTGAACAGCATGGCCTCCGAACTCGCCAGGCGCATGATGTCCTCCATGTTGTCGTTCACCGACTGGATGAAGCAGGCGGAAGCCTGGGGGTGCTTGTAGGAGTCCGCGGCCTTTTCAATCCGGCCGGCCTTGGCGTCCCAGTAATAGGCGGAGCGATTGTTGGAGGTCACGCCATACGCCTGTTGCAGTCCCACGTTGAACCAGACCGGGCTGTTGAAGGCGGCGTATTGGTTGACGCAAAGATGCGTGAGTTCCTTGTAAAACACTTCGGCATCGGCCGGCGTCGCAAAGTAACCGTCATCGCGCCCCCAATCGGCGATGGTGCGCGCCACGCGGTGCACCAACTGGCGCACGGATTTTTCGCGCACGGCCGCGCCATGCGCGCCGTAAAAATATTTCGACGCCACCACGTTGGTCGCCAGCATGGACCAACTCTTCGGCACCTCAATATCGTCGGCTTCAAAAACCACTTCGCCCTTGTCGCTTTTGATGACTGCTTTGCGCTGTTCCCATTCGATCGCATCGAAGGGATGCCGGTCGGGGGTGGTGAATAATGGCTTGATCTGGATGCCCATGGCCTTGACCTTGCGTCCGTTGTTGCCGCCTTTGCGTGAATTGCGGGCGCGCACGCCCTCCGCCGATTCCGTCGTTTCAGTTTTTAATGCCCGGTTAACGCTGTCGTTTGCAGTATTATTCGCGGTGTTATCGCCCAAAGCCAGGCCGAGGCCGGCTGGTTCGCGGATTTCCAACATGGGGAGGTCTCCTAACTACAATTCATTAAGCAAATTACAACGATTGGTGGGCATTGCCTGCCACAATATTTGCCACCTTTTTTAAAAACAAGTCACTTTTAACACTACCTGTAGTGGATGCCAAGAAAAAAATTTTAGCAAAAATATGAATGCCTAATTTTGCTTGGAAAACTGCGTTTTTTTTATTTTTTTTATTGAAAGAGTTGCTTCCAAAAGTCAAATATTGAAAGCGGTAGTCAGTATCCAGCGGTAAGTAGTCAGGATCGCAAAAGACACAAGACATTTATAACAAACATCTTGTATTTATTCTGGATTCTGACTTGAATTCTGAATTCTTTCCATTAGCATCCCCCAGGATGCTCAGGCTGTAGGCTGAAGGCTGTAGGCTATAGGAAAACCGCGGATTTCAAGCATCGGATCGGAAAACACAGTTCCGTTTTTTTTGCCGATGTTTTTCGGGGTTTTAACCTACAGCCTACAGTCTAATAACCTTCAGCCTTGGCGTCCCTTATGGGACGCCAGTGAAATTGGCTCAAAAAAATATTTTGCCGTGTTCATCGGGCGGATACGCGGCCGGCGTGATCACGGCTGCGTCATACTCGGAAAAGACGGCTCGGCAGGGACGCCTCGCCCCACCATTTTGGCCATATCATCCTTGGTGGGGCGAACCGTCCCTGGTGAGCCGCAAGAATGACGCAGCCGTGCCGGCCTGATGCGGAGCGAAAATACCTGATTGCATTGTCGGGGATGGATTGATAACATCATCCGCATTATGAAAAAACATGCTGTAGTTTTTTTCGCGGCGTTTTTTAAACGCTGCTGGCCGCTGGGCCTGGCGGCGTTATGCCTGGTCTCCGCGCCCCGCGCGCAAGCCGAGCATTTGCTCGACCTGGGCGCGCGCTATCATGCCGCGCATCACCAGTTTGACAAACTGCCGTTCGGCAATGGCGATATCTCTTATCTGCTGGCCTATTCCTACGCCGAATCGCTGGCGCTCTGGCAATTGGGTGTGGATTTCGCGCCGGATGTTTCCGGTGAAATGGCGCTGGCGGGCGATCGGGTTGTCGGCGATATCGATTATGCCGTTACGCCGCAATTGAATTTGATCATCAAGGATAATTACTTCCGCGGCGGGGCGGGGGTGCGCACCAGCTATGTGGAAGCCGAAGATGACAGCGAGTGGCTCGATCCCTATTGGCAGTTTCTGCTGGGCCTGAATTTTCCGCTGATGGGCCGGTTTTCCCTGGATGCGTCCACAAGTTACGTCTTCGAACACCTGGAAAAACTGGATGGCTTCGATTTCCGCGATCTGGAATACCAACTGACCTTGAATGTGAAATTCTGATTTGCCGCGGCGCCGCCGGCGGCAATCCCGGCAGCCGCTCCTGGCCCCCGCGCCGGTGAACCGGACGGTTTATATTGCTTATGTCCAACGCATCCCCATCCGCAGCGAGCGCGCCGCCGGCCGGCCCGGCGGAGGCCGGTTTCGAGCTGGACATCGGCGCGGATGGCGTGGATGCGGAGCGGATCATGGCGGAAGTGCGCGCGGCGGTGGCGCGCAAGACGGAGGCCGGGGTTTATCGCGACTTGCGGATCGCCCAGGCCGAGCGCCATAACCTGCAAAACCTGCGGGATGACGAAAAATTTTTGCAGTTTTACCTGGAATGCCTGCATGAGGCCGCTTGCGTCGACATCAATGATTTTGAAATCCGCGAACGGCGGCGGCTGGGCGCCGGCCTGCTGGTGGCGTTGAAGCGGGCCGTCTGGCAGTTGTTGAAGTTCTACACTTACCGGCTCTGGTCGCAGCAAAACCAGGTCAACGGCCTGCTGGTGACGGCGCTGGAAAGCCTGGATGAAAAATACCGGGTGCGCCTGGCGGCGCTGGAACAAAAAGTCGCCGCGCGGCCGCAAGCTGCGCAGGAAGGAACGCAGGTATGTCCACCGCCCGGCGCATAGCTTTTGTATGCCCGCGTTTTGCGGAAGGCGGCACGGTGGGCGGCGCCGAGACCTTGTTGAAAAATCTGGCGGAGCGCGCCGCCGCCGCCGGCCGCCAGGTGGCGTTCCTCACCACCTGCGCCGCCGATCATTTCACCTGGGCCAACACCCTGCCGCCGGGCGTCCGCCAATTTGCCCCCAACATGACCGTGCAGTTTTTCCCCGTCGCGGAAAAACGCGATCTGGCGGAGTTCCTGCGGGCGCAGGATTTGATCTGCCGCGGCGCAGCCTATACGCCGGCGGATGAGCAGGCGTGGCTGGCCAACAGCGTCACCAGTCCGGCGCTTTGCGCGCATCTGGCGGAGGCCGGCGCGGCCTACGACCGGATCGTCATCGGGCCGTATCTGTTCGGGCTGACGTATTTCGCCAGCCAGGTCCGGCCGCGCCAGACCATCTTGCTGCCTTGCCTGCATGACGAGAGCTTTGCCCGGGTCCGGGCGTTCCGCGCGATGTTTCGGGCGGTGGGCGGGCTGATCTTCAATTCCGTTCCGGAACGCGAACTGGCGCGCCGGCTTTACGACCTGCCGCCGGACCGCGCCTGGGTGGTGGGGATGGGGTTGGACGCCTTCAGCGCCGATGCCGCGGCTTTCAGCCGGCGGCACGGACTGGCGGCGCCTTACTTGATCTATTCCGGCCGGCGCGAGGCGGGCAAGGGCGTGCCGCTGCTCCTGGATTATCTGAATCTTTTCCGGCAGCGCACGGGCATGGATGTCAAGCTGGTGCTGACCGGATCGGGAACGGTGGATCCGCCTCCCGGCCTGGCGCGGCATATTCTGGATGTGGGATTTGTCAGCGAAGCGGAGAAGCGCGAGGCCATGGCCGGCGCGGCGGTGTTTTGCCAGCCGTCCACCAACGAGAGTTTCAGCATCGTGCTGCTGGAGGCCTGGCTGGCGGGAACGCCGGCGTTGGTGCATGCGCGGTGCGCGGTCACCACCGATCATTGCCGGCAGAGCGGCGGCGGCCTGTGGTTCATGACTTACGCGGAGTTTGAAACGGAGTTGCTGCTGCTGCTGCGCCGGCCGGACTTGCGCCGGCGCATGGGGGCGGCGGGACGCGCCTATGTCGCGCGCGAGTATTCCTGGCCGGGCATTCTGGCCAGGTTCCTCGCGGCGCTGGACCAGGAGTGAACGCCATGGCTGCGCCAGATATTAAAAGCCGGCCCGCGGTCCACCAGTTCGTGGCCGGTTTCACCGCCGGCGATGCCATCAGCAATGCCGCCTTGACCATGCGCGCGGTGTTGCGGCAGTGGGGCTATGCCAGCGAAATTTTCAGCGAGCCGGCGCGCACCATGCCCGCCTGGCGGCGGGAAACGCCGGATGTGCGCCAGGCGGACAAGCTGGTGCGGCCGGACGATGTGGTGATCCTGCACCTGTCCATCGGCTCGCCCGTCAACGATCTCTTTGCGCAATTGCGCTGCCGCAAGGCGCTGCTTTATCATAACATGACCCCGGCGGAATATTTCCGCGGCTTTCACGAGCAACTGGCCCGGGATTTGGACTGGGGCCGCCGGCAGACGGCGGCGCTGGCCGGCCAGGCGGAAGTGGTGATGGCGGTCAGCCGGTTTAACGCCGCGGAGTTGCAGCGCCAGGGTTACTCCCGCGTGGCGCTGCTGCCGCTGTTGCTGGATTTCGACCGCATCCTGACCCCGCCGGACCGCGGACTGCTGCGGCGCCTGCGGGACGGCCGGCTGAACGTGGTGTTTGTCGGGCGCGCCGTGCCGAACAAGAAACTGGAGGATTTGCTGCAGGCCTTTTATGTCCTGCAGCGGGCCGTGGCGCCGGCTTCGCGCCTGATCCATGTGGGCTCCTTCGCGGGGTTGCCCCGCTACCAGGCGTTGCTGACCGCGCAAGTCAAGGCCTGGCGCCTTAAAAACGCGCTTTTCCTGGGCGCCGTTCCGCAACGCGAACTCAGCGCCGTCTATGCCGCCGCCGATGTCTTCCTGTGCGCCAGCGAACACGAGGGGTTTTGTATCCCGATCCTGGAAAGCATGGCGCACGGGGTGCCGGCGCTGGCCTACGCGGCCGGCGCCGTGCCGGAAACCATGGCCGGCGCCGGGGTTTTATTTCACCAGAAACGCTGGGAATACGTGGCGGAAATCATCGGCCTGCTGGCCCGCGACCGGGTTTTGCGCGCGGCGGTTATCCGGCGCCAGCACGACCGGGTGGCGGAATACCGCCGGCGCGATTTGGCCGCGGAATTGCGCGCACACCTGGCGCCCCTGTTGGATTGACTTGATTCGTTGGCGCGAATACGCTATCAATGATCGGGTTTTGGGTGGTTACCCCGGCGCGGGATGCAGAAGATAAAGGGGATGGCAATGGATGCGCAAAATTCGGTGAATGCCGCCGGCGCGGAATCGCCGCCGCAGATTGACGGATTCGAGATTATCGAGCGCTTGGGCCAGGGCGGCTCCGCCAGCGTCTGGAAGGCCCGGCAGATTTCCCTGCAGCGTTTTGTGGTGATCAAGGTGCTGGGCGAGCACTTTGCCCGGGATGCGGCGGACATCAAGCAATTCCGGCTGGAAGCCCGGCTGGCCGCCAACCTGAAGCATCCGGGGATTGTGCAGGTGTATGACTTCGGCCAATCCCGCGACGACAGCCGCTATTATTTCGTCATGGAATACATCTCCGGCTATTCGGTCGGGGAATGGATGCGGCGAAAAAAAATATTGCCGGAAAACGACGCGCTGGTGGTGGCCCATGGCGTTGCGGCAGCCTTGCGCTACGCCTGGGACACGTCCCGGATCGTCCATTGCGACCTCAAGCCCGACAACATCATGGTGGATGGCGACGGCACCGTCAAACTCACCGATTTGGGGCTGGCGCAGGTGGTCAGCACCATTGGCCATGCCGCGGGCCGGCCGGACGAGTTTGTCACCGGCACGCCGAATTACATGTCGCCCGAGCAGGTGCGCGGGGATGTCAAGCTGGATTGCCGCAGCGATATCTATGCGCTGGGCATGACCTTGTATCACATGCTGACCGGGAAGCTGCCGTTTGCCGCGGCGCCGGCCGAGGTCATGGAAAAACAATTGCACGAGCTGCTGCCGCATCCCCAGCAGGTGAACCCGGCCATCTCCGCCGCGGCGGCGCAATTGGTGACGCGGATGACGGCCAAGCTGCCGGCCGACCGCCACCAGTCCTGGGACGAGGTGCTGGCCGCCATCGCCGCTGTCGAAAAACGGGCGGACGGGATGGCGCCGGCGCCGGACCCGAGTCCTGCGCCGCCGGCCGCACCGGCGGCCGAATTCGTCTGCTGTCCGCATTGTAACCGCGAAATCCGTGAAAGCGCTGCGTTTTGCCGGCACTGCGGCAGCCAATTGCAAGCGGCGCCGAAAACGCCCAAGCCCAGGTTGCGGGTCCGGCCAGCCGCCGAACATCCGCAACCGCCGCCGCCCGTTGCCTGGTCCCAAGCCCGGCAGGCCGCTTCCCGGCGGTTGGCGAAACCCGGCGCCGGCGCCCGGGGCGCCCCGGGCGCGCGCCGCCGCGCCGCCGGCTGGTTTTCCGGGATGATGGGCAATGTGCGCCTGGTGCTTTCCGTCGGTTTGCTGGGTTTTTTTGGCTATTGCGGCTATCAGAAAGTTGTCAACGACAAAGAAATCATTCTGCCGCTGCGCATCAAGTTACAGCGCTCGATGGCCGTGGCGTTTCGCCAGGCCCAAATCCGGGTGGTGGAGTTTTTCCAGCGCCGGCCGCCGGCGGATAAGCCGGCCGGGGTGCCGCCGCCGGTGATCGAGGAAACGATTGCGCCGGCGCCGCCGCCGGTTGCGCCGCCGCCCGCGTATGCGCCCCCGACCGCCGCTTTGCCTCCGCCGCCGATCGCGCCGGCTGCCGCGGAACAGGATCAGAACCGGGAATACGAGCGGCTGCTGGAATTATGCCGGCAGAATTTACCCAGGGTGGGCGAAACAGTATCGATCAATTTGCAGCATCATGCGGGCAAGCGCGAGGGGACTTTGCAGTCCATCGACCGCGATGGCCTGGTGATCAAGGTCGAATCCGGCCTGCTGACCGTGCCGTTTAACGTCATGGACCGCGAATACCGCCTGCGGTTTTTCCCCGAGGAGCGCGCCCGGCTGCTGATGCAGCGCGCCGCGCAAACCAAATCATCCGGCGAATGATTGCCCGCGCGGCCAGGGCGGCAAGCCGAACCAGTCGGTTAAAGTCCGGGCGACATCGAAAAAACCCTGGCGGATTCCCAATGCCCGACCCGGCCGGCGGGGCTGGTAAACCAGCAGCGGCACATATTCGCGGGTGTGGTCGGTGCCGGCGAAGGTCGGATCGTTGCCATGGTCGGCGGTGACGATCAGCCGGTCGTCCGCCTGAAGGCGCGGCAGCAATTCCCCGAAAAAGGCGTCGGTCTGCATCAGCGCGCCGGCATAACCGGCCGCGTCGCGCCGGTGCCCGTAAAGCATGTCGAAGTCTATGAAATTGGCCATGATCAGGCCGGCGGACTGCGCCGCGGCCGTTTCCAGCACTTTTTGCTGGGAATCCCGGCTGTTGCCGGTGTGGAACGCTTGCGTAAAGCCGCGTCCGGCGTAAATATCTTCCAGCTTGCCGATCATCGTCACCGGCCCGCCGGCCTGGACCAGCCGCTCCATGACGAACGGTTCGGGCGGGGGATAGGAATAGTCGCGCCGGCGGGAGGTGCGCTGGAATCGCCCGGGCTGGCCGGTGTAGGGCCGGGCGATCACCCGCCCGATGCGCAGCGGATTGCACAGCTCGCGGGCGATTTCGCAACCCCGGTAAAGTTCTTCCAGGGGGATGACTTCCTCGTGCGCGGCGATTTGCATTACGGAGTCGGCGCTGGTATAGACGATCCATGCGCCCGTGCGCATCTGGCGCGCGCCCAGTTCCTCGATGATGGCCGTGCCGCTGGCGGCCTTATTGCCCAGAATCGCGCGGCCGGTGCGTTTTGCGAATTCCGTTGTCAACTTTTCCGGGAAGGCCGGCGGTCCGGGCGGGAACAGCGTAAAACCTTCAGCCAGGCGCAGCCCGGCGATTTCCCAGTGGCCGGTGGTGGTGTCCTTGCCGGCGGAAATTTCATGCATCGCCCCGTAGCTGGCGGCCGGCGCGTCGGCCGGCGGCACGCCGGCAATCGGCAGGCCGTCGGGCAGCAATGCCGGAATGTTGCCCAACCCCATCCGCTGCAGGTGCGGCAGGCGCAGGCCGCCGTCTTGGCCGCCGGCCACCGCCCGGGCCAGGTGTCCCAGGGTGTTGGCGCCGGCGTCGCCATAATCCCCGGCATCGGGGGCGGCGCCGATCCCCACCGAATCCAGCACTATCAGGATGACTTTCATGCGCCAGGATGCTAATATAAACGCCGATGTGGGACAAGTAAGAATATATCTGCAAAGGATGGCCGCGCATGCATACTGCAAAATACTGGGAAAGCACGGCGGACGGCCGGGCGCGCTGCCGGTTGTGTCCGCATGCATGCTTGATCGCCGAGGGCCATGCCGGCCGGTGCGGCGTGCGGGTGCTGCGCGGCGGCGTGTTGCGGGCCAGCGGTTACGGCATGCTGTCGGGCGCGCACACCGATCCGATGGAAAAAAAACCGCTCTATCATTTTTATCCCGGCGCCGCGGTCTTCAGCGTCGGCGGCTGGGGCTGCAATTTAAGCTGCCGGTTCTGCCAGAATTGGGGCATCTCCCAGCAAATCGGCCGCTCGGAGCGCGTGGTTCCGCCGGCGGAAGTGGTGGCCGCCGCGCTGGGCGCACAGCCGGCGCCGGCCCCGGCCATCGCCTACACCTACAACGAGCCGCTGATCAATTTTGAGTTCGTGCAGGATTGCGCCCGCGCCGCGCGCGCCGCCGGCAAAAACATAAAAAACATCCTGGTCACGAATGGGCTCGTCAATCCCGCCCCGGCGGCGGAATTATTGCCGCTGATTGACGCCTTGAACATTGACATCAAGAGCATGGACCCGGAATTTTACCGGGAATACTGCGGCGGGCCGCTGGACCCGGTGCTGGACTTTGCCCGACAGGCGCGCGCCGCCGGCTGCCACCTGGAAATCACCAACCTGGTGATTCCCGGTTTGAATGACGCCGAGGCTTTGTTTCAAAAGTTGGCCGGCTGGATTCGGCAGCATCTGGGGGCGGCCACCCCCCTGCATCTCAGCGCCTACCATCCGGCTTTCAAGGTTGACCTGCCGGCGACGCCGCCGGAAACGCTCGAACGCGCCGCGGAATTGTGCCGACGGGAACTCCATTACGTCTATCTCGGCAACCTGGGCACGCCGGCTAGCCAGGACACCCTGTGCCCGCAATGCGGCGCCTTGCAGATTGAACGCCGCGGCTACCGGGTCCGGCGGCGCGGACTCAAGGGAACCGCTTGCGCCGGCTGCGGCCGGCCGGCGGATTTGGTTTTATAGTCAGAACATGTTGCCGGGGTTGATCCGGCCGTGGGGGTCGAAGACGCGTTTGACCGCGCGCATGGCCTCAATGCCGTCCTCGCCGAACATCATCTGCAGCAGCGCTTTTTTCAGCTTGCCGACGCCATGTTCGGCGGAAACGGTGCCGCCGTGGCCCAGCGCCACGCGGGCCAGTCGCAGGTAAAGTTCCTTCCCGCGCCGGTATTCTTCCAGGTCGCGCGGCAGGATGTTGATGTGCAGGTGGTTGTTGCCGATATGGCCGAAAATCACGTATTCAAACCCGGCCGCCTGCAAAGCGGCATGGTAGGCCGCCAGGATCGCCGGCAGGGCGGCGTCCGGCACGGCGAAATCCGTGCCCAGTTTCGTCAAGCCGGGATATTGGACGGCGCGTTCGCCGATGCGCTGGTTGACGGCTTCCGGGAGCGCATGCCGGAAGTTTTTCAGCCGCAAGGTTTCGTCCTCATCCATGGCGGTCCAGGCGCTGTCCGGGTCGCTGCCGGCGGATTCCAGCATGGCCAGCAGCGCTTCCGCCGTCTCTTCCATGGCGCAGCCGGTGGTGGCGATCTCGATGTAAACGGCGGTCTGCGCTTCGGGCGGCAGCGCCGGAATCGGACTGCCGGCCCCCTGCCGGGTTTTCTGCGCACGCAGGAGGTTAAGGGCGCGCTCGTCGAAAAATTCCAGCGCCAGCAGGCGGCCGCCGGCGATGTCGGCTGCCCGGGCGGTCTGCACGAATTGGACGGCATGGGGTTCATCCGGGAAAAACGCGACGGCGCCCAGCAGGGCTTCCGGGGCGGGGATGAGCAGGATTTCGATTTCGGTGTAAATGCCCAGCGTGCCTTCGGCGCCGATGAAGAGATCAATCAAATCCATGCCGGGCGCGCTGTAATAACCGGCGGCGTTTTTCACCGCCGGCATGCGGTAACCGGGGATTAGAGCGCGGCGGGGCGGCCCGGCAGGGGGCAGCAACTGGAAGCCGCCATCCGGCGCGGCGCAATATTCGCCGCGCGGGATGGTTAACAAGGCGCCATCCGCCAGCGCCAGGCGCAGGCCTGTGACGTAGCGCCGCGTGGCGCCGTAAAACAGGGTGCGGGCGCCGGAGGCGTTGCAGGCGACCATGCCGCCCAGGCTGGCGGTGTGCTCGGTGGGGTCGGGCGGGAAAAAGCAGGGCGGCGCCTGGCGGAGTTCCGCCAACGTCCGGCGGTCGGCCGCGGGCCAGGTTTCCATGCCGGGGAATTGCCCCGTATCCAGCGCCGCGTTGATGCCGGCCAGGGTGACGCCGGGCTGGCAGCGCAGGCGGAAATGTTCCGGGTTGGCCGGGTCGCGCCGCAGGCCGGTGAAAGCGCTTAAATGTTCCAGGCTTACCAGCCAGCCGCGCTGCGGCACGGCGCCGCCGGTGATGCCGGTGCGGCCGCCGGAGATGGTTACCGCGGCGCCTTCAGCCTGCGCCCGGCGGAGCAGCGCCAGGATTTCGGCTTCCGTGCGCGGCATGTAAATCTTATCCGCGCTGCCGGCCAGGCGCGATTCGTCCGTCAGGTAGGCGGCGCCATCGGCGGCCGCGACAGCCGGCGGCAGCGTCTCGGCGGACTCGGGATAAACGGTGGGCAGGCAGTTGTTCATATGCTTGATTTTTTACCACGAAGGACGCGGGGTGTCACGCCGGTTTTTCCGCGGCCCGGCGGCTGAGCCGCAACTGCCCGCAGGCGGCATTGATCCCGGCGCCGCGCGAGGCGCGCAGAGTGGCATTGATGCCGGCTTGCTCCAGGATGCGGATAAACGCCTGGGCGGCGGCGGCGGGCGGCGGGCGCCCGGAGAATTCCGCCACCGGGCTCAGGGGAATGAGGTTGAGCCGGCAGGGGCAACCGCGCAGCAGCTTCACCAGATCGCGCGCCTGCGCCGGGGCGGCGTTGACCTGGTCAACCAGCGTGTATTCGAAAGTGATGATCCGCCCGGTCTGCCCGGCGTATTCCCGGCAGGCTTCCAGCAGCGGCAGCAGCGCGTAATGGCGGTTGACCGGCATGAGTTGCGAGCGCAAAGCGTCAGCGGGCGCGTGCAGCGAAACGGATAGTTCCACCTGCAAGCCTTCGCGGGCGAGGCGCCGGATGCCGGGGATGATGCCGCAGGTGCTGATGGTGATGCGGCGGGCGCCAATCCGCAGGCCGTCCGGATGGTTGAGAATACGGATGGCGGCCAGCACGTTGTCGTAATTATCCAGCGGCTCGCCAATGCCCATGAAAACCACGTTGGACGGCGGCGCGCCCAGCCGCCGGGTGAAAATCAATACCTGCTCCACCATCTCCGCGGCGGACAGGTTGCGCTGGAATCCCGCCTGGCCGCTGGCGCAGAAGGCGCAGTGGAATTTGCAGCCGGCCTGGCTGGAAACACACACGGTCTGGCGCACGCCGGCCGTCCGGCCGGCCGCCGGAATCAGCACGGTTTCAATGACTTCGCCGTCCGCCAGCGTGGCGCTGATTTTTTGGGTTTGAGGGGCTTCGCCGGCGGCCGGCGCCCCGGCCGGCTGGTCGGGTCTGACTGCAGCGAGCTGGAAGCGCTCGGCCAGTTGCGCCCGCAATGCGCGCGGCAGGTTGCGCATGACTTCCCAATCGTCGGCATAGCGGACGTAAAGCCAGTGCCAGATTTGAGCGGCGCGCCAGGCCGGCTCGCCCAGCGCCAGGCAGGCCGCCTCAAGCTGCGCGGGCATCAGGTTGTGGATCGGCTCCTTCATGGCAAGGCGGCAGTCATTTCCCGGATGATGCCTGCCGCGTGTGAATACCGCGTCAGGCGGACGCGGTGGTTTGCGGCAGATGATTAAAGATTGCGTCAAACATGGCGAAAACCCAACGCGGAAAGTTTTTGCCGCAAGCTCGGGGATAATCCCCGGCCGGCAATGCGCGTGTAGCGGAATTCGCGGCGCACGGGATATTTCTGGCGCAGCTCCTCAAACGCGCGGCCGCGCGCCTGGTCTTCCAGGGCGGCGATCCGGCGCAGGTTGGCGTCGTCGCGCTCAATGTCGTAAAGCTGCCGCACCGCTTCCTCCAGCAACCGCTCGTCCGGCATGCCGGCGGCCGGGGCCGCCAGCGCGATTTCCGGCACCGCGGGCGGCGGCAGCAGCGGCTCGTGATCCCAGTCCGGCTGAACACCCAGGAAGCGGCAGAGTTCGCGGTACACCATGACCGTGCCCATGACCTTGCCCTCGTAGGAGTAACCGGCGATATGCGGCGTGCCGCAGGCGGCGCGGCGCAGGACGTCCGGGCGGAAGGCCGGCTCGCCTTCCCATGTGTCCAGGATGGCATGCGCCACCCGGCCGCCGGCCAGCGCCGCCAGCAGCGCGTCCGAATCCTGCGCGCCGCCGCGGGCGGCGTTGATGAAAATCGCGCCCGGCTTGAGCTTGGCGAAAAAGGCGGCATCGGCCAGGTGGCGGGTGGGATAGGGGCCGTCTTTGGTCAGCGGCACGTGCAGGGTGACAATATCCGCCTGCGGCAGGATTTCATCCAGCGGGCGGAAAACCGGATTTTTTTCCGCATCTAGCCGCGGCGGATCGTTTTGCAGGATGCGCAAACCCAGGGCGCCCAGCTTGCTGACCACCAGCCGGCCGACATTGCCCACGCCGATCACCGCCATGGTCATGCCCGCCAGGGTGAAGTTTTGCCGGGCGGCCAGCCGCAGCAGCGCCGCCGCCACGTATTCCGCCACGCTGTTGGCATTGCAGCCGGCGGCGGAACACCAGCGAATCCCGGCCTGCTCCAGCCAGGGAATCTCCATGTGGTCGGTGCCGATGGTGGCCGTGCCCACGAACCGCACGCGGCTGCCTGCCAGCAGTTCGCGGTTGACGCGCAGCGTGGAGCGCACGGCCAGGATTTCCGCGTCGCGTACGCGCGCGGGGGTAATTTCGCGGGGCGGCAGGATCTCCACCGCCCCCAAACGGCCAAAGGCCTCTTGCGCGAACGGCATGCTGGTGGCGCAGATTATTTTCATGGCATGAACGGCTGCGGGTTTCCCGGGACAAAACAGGCGCATTGTTTGCCAAAATACGCCGGCTGTCAATCCCGAATTGCAGCGGTTTTGTTTGACACGCCCCGGCAGATGTGCCAGCATGTCCGCTGAAAAACAACTGCAAGGATTCAATCAAATGCATAGGATTACGAAGAGAATATGGTTTGATCATGCCCGGCAATATGTTGCGGCGCTGGCAGCGGTTGGGTGCGTCTGCGGCGGCGTGCGCGCGGCAACGCCAACGCCGGCGGAAAAAGTCAGCAACGCCGTGCATGCCGTGCGCCTGAACCTGGAGGCGGAACTGGGCGTTACCGTGCCGTCGTTGAGCGTATTGCTGGAGACTTCCAATGAAACTTTTTTTGCCTCCTCGGCGGCTGCCCCGGGCCAGGCTCTGACCCCCGACACCACTTTCCGGTTTGCCAGCAATACCAAGAGTTTCACCGCCGCGGCCATCCTGCGCCTGCATCGCCAGGGTCTGCTGGACTTCCATGCTAAAATCACGGACAGCATTCCGGGCAGCGCCATCCCTTACGTCCCCGCCGATACCAACTGGAACATCCCGTACAAGGACGAGATCACCATCGCGCAACTGCTCCGGCACAGCGCCGGCGTCTATGACGTGGATAACAATCCCGTCCCGGGCTGCGGCGGCGAGTCCTACGTCACATACCGCCTGGACCTGGAGCCGGAACATCAGTTTACCGCCGCCGAGCTGGTCGGGCAGGTTGCCCTGCATCGCCTGGAGTTTTTCGCGCCGAACCGGAATTATCACTACAGCGATACCGGTTACACGATGCTCGGCGAAATCGTCGCCCGGGTTTATTCGCGGTTTTGCGGCGCGCCCAAAACCTATTCTGATTATCTGCACGAGCAAGTCGTGGGCGTGCATGCCCCCGTGCCTTTGGCCGCCATCCGGTTTCCATGCCTGGCCGCGGACACGGCCTTGCCGGCGCCGTTTGTGCCGGGGGTCCAATATCTGCCTGGCGGGGAAACGCTGATCACTTCCAACGCCAACATCAGCGCGAATGTCGCCGAGGGCAATGGCTACGGGACCCTGGCAGCGCTCAATCGCTATATTCGGACCATGATGCGGGGCGAAAACATCCTCGATGCGCAGATGGTGCGTCTCATGCAAACCAACACCGCGCCCCATAACGCCAATTACGGCTGCGGTTGCTCGTTTATGCTGGACATCGGCTATGGCCATACCGGCGCCACGCTGGGATATCTTTCACTGATGGCCTACAATCCCGAAACGGATGTGTCGGTGGCGGTTTGCCTGCCGTTTTGGGATGAGGCCGGACAGGACTCCTTCAAGCAATGTTTCAACGCTTTGAGCGCGGCGGCGATTAGCGCAACCGAGGCGCTGGGATACCCGAAAACTCCGGTGCTTTTGCCGGGCGCCACGACCAACGTCAACCTGGCGCCCGCCGCCGTGCAACGGTTCGGCCTGGCCGCCCGCGCCGGCGTCGATTACCGCGTCACCGCCGGGGGCGCCGCGGCCAATGTGTCGTTGGGCCTGGCGCCGGCAGCCAATCCCGGTGCGCCCCATTGGAGCGTCAACCAACTGGATTGGGTATGCCCGGCGACCGGCACTTATTTTCTGTCCGTCGTTTCCGCCGCCGCCACCCCCTGCGCCTTGCGCCTGGACACGCTGACGCCGGTCGGGCCGCTGGTTACGGTCAACGGCTTGGCCGGGGATGGAGTTTGCCTGGGCGCCGGCGACCCCTTGACGCTGGCCGTGAGCATGCTGCATGTCGAGCCATATGCCGGCATCCCGGTGGATTGGTGGGTGGCGGCGTATGCGCATGATGCCGGGCTCTGGTATTATTTAAACGATCGGATGGCCTGGACGCCGTTTGATGGCAACCCAGCCAACTGCCGCCCGGCATTCCAGGGGCCGTTGCAGAATTTGGCGCCGCTCGCTCTCGTGCAGGATCTGGTGCCGGCGCCCGGGACTTACAGCTTCTGGTTCGCGGTGGATTATCCCATGGATGGCGTTCTGCGCCTGGACGGGCAGGTCATGCTTTCCCGGGTTACGGCCACGGTGGGGCGATAGTGTAGCCGGAGCATCCTGGCATTTTCTGCGAAGGCGGCGCGCGGCCGTGCTTCCGGCAATGGGCAGGCCTGCGCAATTCCGGTTGAATCAGGTGTTGGCATGAAAATAACGGTAATAGCATTAACAGCAATCTTACTTGGCGGATGTGTAAATCCGGGAAAGGTGCAAGTGACGACGCAAGGCGCGGTGAATACCACGGTGGTGATGGAGACTTCGGCGGGGGCGGTGGAAATCGAATTGCTCGGCGAGCAGGCGCCGGTTTCCGTCAGCAACTTCCTGGCTTATGTGGACGCGGGATTCTACGATCAGACCGTGTTTCACCGCGTGATCCCGGGATTCATGATCCAGGGCGGCGGTTTTGAAACCAACCTGCATCAGAAGACTGTCCGGCCGCCGATCAAGAACGAGGCCGCCAACGGGCTGAAAAATGACCGCGGCGCCGTGGCGATGGCGCGGACCATGGTGGTGGACAGCGCCACCGCGCAGTTCTTTATCAACCTGAAAAACAACGATTTTCTCAATCACGGCGCCCGCGATTTCGGCTATGCCGTGTTTGCCCGGGTGACGGCCGGCATGGAGGTGGTGGATCGGATTGCCGCGGTCGAGACTACCACCAAAAACGGCATGGGGAATGTCCCGGCGGAGGCGGTGGTGATTTTGTCGGTACGGCGGAAATAACGGACCGGCCGCCGTGGCGCCGGTATTTGCGCGGTTTTACGCAGGGAGCCCGAATGCAAGGTGCGAGGATACCCGAATACCATGTTCAGCGGATTCATCGTCAAAATCAACAATTTCGTTGTCCGGTTAAGAAGCCCTAAAATCCCGGCCGGCAACGTGCTGCTGCTGGCGCCGCGCTGCATCCATCGCGGCGCATGCCGGCTGAACGTGGAAGACGACATCGGCGCCTGCGCGCTGTGCGGCAAATGCAACGTCAAGGAACTGGCGGAAATCAGCAAGGCCTACGGCGTCAGATGCCGGATCAGCCGCGGCGGGCGGGAGGCGGTGCGCTACGCGGGAGCGGCGGATGTGCAGGGCGTGGTGGCGGTGGCCTGTTTTCAGGAGCTTGCCGCGGGAATTTTAGCGGTATTCCCGAAACCGGTGATTGCCGTGCCGAATTGCCAGCCCAACGGGGCGTGCTGTGACACGTGCGTGGATGCCGCGGCCGTCCGGCGCGCGCTGGATGCCATGGTCGATCCGAAAAGAGCCTCAGCTAGCACCTGAATTTTGCCCCGCGCCGGCTGCCGGCTGGGTCGTTTCTGCCGAACGTCACGGGTGAGCGGACGGATTGCCCGCCGCGGGTGCGCCGTCCGCTCCGCCCGCTGGCCGGACCTCGTGTGATTCCTTTTTCTTGCTGAGAACGATTTCGGCGCCGTTGACCGTTCGCTCAAGATGTGCAAGCTCCTGAAGAACTTGCACGGCCTCGAGGACGGACATATCCAGCCCGCCGAAGGTGTAGACGCCCTTGATGCCGCCACCACCTTCCCATGTATGAAAGGTCATCAGATCCCTGTCGGCGCCGGGGTCTAGCGTAATCCTAATCCGCTTTGATTCTGGGGTCTTGCCGCGGTCTTGGATTGAGATGTTGAAGAAATAGATTATGTCAGCAATGGCGGCTTGCTTGAAGTCGACCTTCGGCAGTCTGGTTTCGTGCAAGAGCTGCTCGGTGTCGTTCGTCAACTTTGCGGCGGTGGCATCGTCGATGATCACAACTTTCCTTAATTCACGGGCTTCCGGAGCGGCTGCTGACGGAACAGATGCCCAGAGGGTCATGCAGGCCAGGATCATCAGTGGCGCTTTCTTCATGTCTTCCTTCTATATTGAGCCCTGCTTGCCTGCCACCACTTCTCCAACGTCGTGAAGTCTTCAGATGAAAGAGCTTTAAGGCTCGGATCGCCGGCCATCTCTTTGAAGACAAGTTTCCACTTGGACTTATCTCGCGCCATGATCTCGTACTGGACACTTCCGTCGGTCTTCCCGTTGTTGGTGACGCTAATCTTGACGACCAAGAAAGCCCAATCTCCTTGCACCTTGCTGTCGATAACTGTGATCGACAGATCACCCGAACGGAGCTTTTCAGAGTTGACGCTGAGTTGGGCTTTCTGTTGCTCCAGGAATTCCTTGTTGTCTATAGGGAAGAGGTAGTCATCCGCTTGTGCCAGCTTCCCTTCCTTCACAATGGTCCAGAACTGGTCATAGGCGTTTTGGGGAGTCTCCTCCGCCGTAACAGGTGTGGCTGCCATTAGGGTTGAGATGATTATTGTTGTGATGTATGTCTTCATATTCAGATCTGATGTCATTTTGATCAAATGTGCCCATGAGCGGCGCGGCCTGTCCGGGCCCGTTGTATGCGCTTGTTCGTTTGGTTTTTTCTTACAAAGCCACGAAGGAAGGTCTATAACTCCCCATCAGTCGTTCGGGTTAGTTTTCACCCATCTTGGTGTCTTTGTGGCTTTGTGAGAGAAAATATCCATTGTTCGCTCTTCACTTCGCCTCGTCATGATTTGGCTGGGATTGCAGCGGCGCAGCAGGATGTCCGGCGGAAAAGGAAGAGCGTGCCGACGCGCTGGGGTTGGCCGTCCACCTCCAGGTAGGGATAGGCCAGGAAATTGATCGGACCGGCCGCCGGTCCGGGGTCGAGCGCAAGATCGCGGCCGCGCGAGAACTCGATCCGGTTGGCGGGGTGGTGACCGAAGTAGTACATGCTCAGGGCGCTGAACTTGTCGGCCTCGCTGATGTCCACGGGCCACCACTTGCCGTCCGCGTAGAACTCGGCCCAGCAGTGATACCCGTCGGTCCCGCCCTCGTCGCGTTCCGAAGGGATGGCCGCGCCGATGGCAAAGCGCGCGGGAATGCCCAGCGCGCGTGCCAGTCCGATGAAGTAGGCGTGGTAGTCGGTGCAGTTACCCGAAAGCGCATCGCAGGCGCGCATGGCGTCGCCCTGCCCCCAGCCGTCACCGCACTTCTGGTAGAGCATACTGTCAATCACATGATCGTACAAGGCCCGCGCCCGCATCAAATCGCCTTCCAGCCCCGCGACCGCTTTCTCAGCCGCCGCTCTGACCTTTTCGTCGGCCGGCACCATTTGTTCGGGCTGCAGGTGTTTGACGGCGTCCTGCGGATCGCCGGCATAGGCGCCCTTCTCGACGCGGAAGACATCGTAGACAATCTCGATGGCCTGGCCGGAGTGCTCGGGGCCAAGTTCCAGGAAGAGCGCCTTGTTGCCGTGCGCGCTGTCCGTGAGCGTCTTGGCCGGGACCGGCGTGTTGACGGACTTCACGGTGATTTTCTGGAAATCGTCCGATTGCGCCAGCGGGATCCAGCAACGGGCCGGTCCGTCAAGCTTCGGCAGCGTGGCCTGGTAGCGGAATTCGAAAGCGTCGTGCCCCGTCAGGACGCCGAGCAACTCCTTCGACGCGTCTTCCACCGGAGCGCGGACCCAGCGCTTGTCCTCGTTCTGCTTCCAGACGTAGTACGGTTGGCCGTTCAGCTTATGGACCGTGGTTTCGGTCACGGTCATCGCGCCCGGATCGCCATGGAGGAAGAAGTCAATGTCGTAGAATTGTCCGTCAGCGCTGACCATGTCCACGCAGGCGAAATGGCGTTGGGGCGCCAGCGACGCGAGGTATTCGACATGCACGCGCACCAGCTTAAGCTTCAGTTCCTTGCCCTCGAAAGGCACGGTGAAGTATCCTGCGCCCGCCGCTACCTCTTCGGCAATATGCTTTTCGATGCCGGCCTGGATGTCGGCCGTGACGATGGTAGGAACATAGGGCTCGTCTGCGGCGGCGGACGATGGCTTGGCTATGTTCGGCTGTTCCCTGGCGCACCCGAGCAAACAGAGCGAGACGGCCACCATGGTCCAGTATCTTTGGAATCCTGCCATGCTCCCTCTTCCTGGATTCGCGCGGCGAGGCCCCGCCGGCCTGGCCGGGCGTCGCCCCCGCGTTTTCAAGGACGGTGGCCGCGGACCGCGGGTCGCCGCGCGAATCTGATTACGGGGGGCGGCTGACACGCCGCCCCCCTGGTGTTCTAGTAAAAAGCCGCTATGGCCGAGTCTCAGGCTCAGGGCTGACTCAGTGCGCGGGATGATCCTTGGGCTTCGTCGTCGCGGGATGCTCCACGACTGCCTTCTCTGTCGCAGCAGCGCCTTCCGCGGCCTTCTGCTCGACCTGTGTCGTCGTCGGAGGTTGTGCTTTCTCTGTTGCAGCCGCCGCTTCCGGGGCCTTCTGCTCGATCTGCGGCGCGGTCGGAGGCTCCATCTTCGGCTCTTCCTTTGACTGGCAACCCGCCATCATCAACGCCGTTCCGGCAAACGCGCCCGCCATCAACAATACCGACTTTTTCATACAATTTCTCCTTGCATGGTTTCGCCCGTGCCGGTTTACCGACGGAATCGTTCGGCGACCGACGGGAGATTACTTTCGAGTAAATAATAAGCTTTAGGCGAGCAATATGCAAGACTGTAATCCCCGTCCAGGGTCACCCCGTTCAAAAGATAATATTCTTGCGTGATTCAGGTTTATGCGACATATTGCCGGCACGGCACAGCCATTAAAGGTTGAATACAAAGGTGCGATTTACCACGCCACGGCGTGGATGCCGGGATATGCGCCGGCGCCGGGAACCGCCGGCGACTCAAGATACGCTTGGGTGGACGGGCTGTATCAAAAGCGAGTGGCGGAAGACCGGCAGCCGGAAGATGCAAGTATTTGGAGTATCAGGAATGCTTTGGATGAATCGACAATGTCGGGCAGAATCTCCCCATGTGGATCGCTGATCTCGATATCGAATCCATCAGGAGGGATGCGGGCATCAAGTCGGATTAGAAAATGAACATACGGACAAAATGGCAATATGATGAATACCGGCAGGTCGGCGTGGACTATGCGGATACCGCGGCGGTTGAAGCCTACGATGCCCGCCATGCCCGGTTTCGCGACGTTCATGCCGAATGCAACCGCATTCTTGATACTCTGGCCGTCACGCCTGAGTCGGTCGTGATAGAATTCGGCACGGGCACCGGCGCCTTTGCCATCCATGCGGCGCAGCGCTGTGCCGGCGTTTACGCGGTCGATGTTTCCAAACCCATGCTGGAATATGTCCGGCAGCGGGCGGCCAAAGCGGGACTCAAAAACATCGTCTTTGGCCATGCTGGTTTCCTGACTTACGAGCATGGCGGCGCTCCGGCAGATGCGATTGTAACCAGCATGGCCCTCCACCATTTGCCGGATTTCTGGAAGGGCATAGCCCTGGCGCGGATGCACGGCATGCTCAAATCCGGCGGGCTTTTGTACATCCACGATGTGATCTTCGATTCGGTGGACGCCGAGTCCAACATCTCGCGCTGGATAGATAAGCTGGGCGGAATTGGCGGGGCGCAGCTTCGCGATGAAATTGCAACGCATGTCCGGGAGGAGTTCTCGACCTTCGACTGGATCCTGGACGGCCTGCTCGAAAGAGCCGGCTTCCAGATTCTGTCCAAAGAGATGGTCGAAGGCGTCGTTGGGACATATTTGTGCAAAAAACGAGGAGTTCACGGACGGGGCGGCAGGATTTTACACCGCAACCGGAAAAAGGAAGAAGATGATCCGGTCGGATCAGGAAAACCGGACAAGAAAACAGGAACTTTCAAACCGTAGGAAGGAATGTACTGCTTCGGTTCTTCACAACCATGCGACGACGACGGTGACGCCCGCGCCCGCCGCGAGGGCCGCCAGAACAAGCTTCACTGTGCCTGCGTCCATGACGATGCCGCCTTGTTTACGCCACCAGTCCCGCCTCCTGAAAACTGTAATACCCTTTCCGGGTAACAATGATCTGATCCAGGACGCGGATGCCTAGAATCTTTGCCGCCTGGGTCAGTTGCTCGTGTATCTTCAGGTCGGCGTCGCTGGGTTTGAGTTCGCCGGATGGGTGGTTGTGGGCGAAGATGACGGCGGCGGCCCGGTCGGCGATTACGTCGGCAAAGACCTCTCGCGGGTGAACCTGGCTCCGGTCCAGTAGGCCGATGGTGACGGTGCGCTTCTCGATGACTTCGTTTGCGCCGTTCAGGGAAATGCAGAGGAAGTGCTCCTGTTGCTTCCCGGCAATGTCGGCCAGTAGTGGAAGGGCATCGGCGGACGTCGCAATCTTGACCGTGTCCCTTAACAGGTGCCGCCGGGCGAGTTCAAAAGCGGCAAGGACTTGGTATGCCTTGGCGGGGCCCATGCCGTGAATGGCGGTCAGGTCCGCCTCGGTAAGCCCCGTTTTCTTCACTTGAATGATCTTGGCGATCTCCTTCGACATAGCCCGTACATCGTGGCCCTGAACGCCGCGGCCAAGGATGACCTGAACGAGTTCCTCATCCGTCAAGGCAGACGCGCCCCTGGCCGCCATCTTTTCACGGGGTCGATCCTGTTCAGGCATGTCCTTGATGGTCTTCACGCTTTCAGTTCCTGTAATCCGGCGGCGATCTCGCGTTGCGCTTCTTCGATGATGGCCGTCAGTTCCGCTGGGGTCCGCTTGTCGGAGAGGTCCGGGGCGTTGTCATTATTGGCTTTGATGTCGAAGTCCCTGGACTTGATGGTCTCGGCGTCCACGTACCAACTGCGCTCGCTGATGCGGCGTGGGTCGTCGGCCGGCAGGCGGATGCGTTCCAGAAAGTCCCCGAAATTGGCGTAGGTCAGGGGATTGGATTTGTTCACCTTGCGAGGCGTGAAGTCGTCCTTCAGGGTCATGTCGTAGTACCAGACCCGCTGTGTGGCCCGGCCCTTGGTGAAGAAGAGAAGGTCGGTCTTCACGCCCGCACCGGCATTCACGAAAACGCCTTGGGGCAGACTGACGATGCACCAGAGGTCGCACTCGTCCATGAGTTTACGCTTCGTCTGCCGGTAAGCCGCGGTTTTCGTGTGGAAGAGGACGCCCTCGTCAATCACCATACCGCACGTCCCGCCCTCGGCCAGCGCGTCGATGATGTGCTGGAGAAATAGAATCTGCGCCTTGCCGCACTTGAAGGCGAACTGCGCCTGGGCGTCCTTGCCTTCCTTGCTGCCGAACGGGGGATTGGTCAGAACGTAGTCGAACTGGGACGGCGCGCCGGTGAACAGGTCGGCATAGGTGGGTGTCCCGGTCAACGTGTTGCCGTGCCAGATGCGCGGCAGGTCAATCTCGTGCAGAGCCATGTTGGCCAACGTGATCGGGATCGCTTCCGGCGCGTCCTCCCGGCCCCAGAATGTTTCGGTCTTCAACTCCTTCATCTGCGTCGGCGTCGGGCGCTGTTGCAGCAGGTGCTTGTACGCCTCGATGAGAAAGCCGCCGGTCCCGCAACAGGGATCGTACACGGTCTTGTCGAGACGGGGATTGACGACGTTGACGATAAGCCGGATCACCTCGCGCGGGGTAAAGAATTGTCCGCCGTCGTTCTTCTTCTCGCCGAGGCTGGGGAGCAGCCCCTCGAATGCCTGCGAGATCGGAAACATGTGCTGGGCGTCAATCGTCCCGGCGGTCAGTGCGTGGACGCGGTCCAGAACGTCGAGAAGATTTGTCTGGCTGGCGACAACCGTTCGCTCCTTGTTGGCGAAAATCTCCCCGATGATCTTCTGTTTCGCACTGGTGCCCGCCTTCTCCTTCAGGCCGATCAGGAACGGGAACAACTCCCCGTTCACAAAGGACAGAAAACCGTTGAGTTCGGCCTTCGTCTCGGTTAGCTCGTAGCGCTTCCACCCGGTAAAGGCTTTACCTTTGCCGCCGGCGTGCTTGTCGAATGGGGCGGCCCAGTCACGCCAGCGGTATGGCGGCGGGATGGATTCATGGTAAGGTTTTTTGACCGCCAGGGCCTTGGCAGCCTCCTTCTCCTCCATCATGTCGAGGAACCGGAGAAAGAACATCCATGTCAGTTCCGGCACGTATAGCCGCGCCCCCTTGGCCTTGTCGCGGCGCAGGATGTTGCAGATGCCCTTGACCGCCTTGTCCATGCCGGCCTGGGTCGAGATGGTTTTACCGTTGTTCTGAAGACGATTTTTCATTTCAGAGTTTCCGCCAGCACTCAGGCTTCCGTGGCGCCGTATTCCGCCGGTTTCTCAGCCACAACCAAACGCTTTCGGCTGGCACAGCGCTTCTCGAACTGCTCGCGCGCCTCCCGCAGTTCCTTCGTCATCAATTCCGGGTGTCCATAGTATCGCTTGGACAATTCCGTTCGGATGTCGCGCATCATCCTGACGCAGTCAAATGTCTTTTTCATTGAGCACCTCCCTGGGTGTGCGAATATCAATCAAACCGTAACCTTCCTTCAAGTTTACGGAATTGTATAGTCGGATGCGGTTTAGATTCACGATGTGCTTGAAGTTCCAACTTACCAGAACATCCACTCGTGCCACCGTCGCGGCGGCGATGTGCAGTCCATCCGCCACGGTTGCCGGCGTCACAATGCCATCGCGGAGATAGGCATCGGCCAAGGCCAGCGATTCATTTGTCTCGGGCAATATCTCTCGGCGCTCCACGGGCATATCCTCCACAATCTCCCGCACTCGTCCCGGCGCTTGCCGTAGTTCCCGGATCGTCAGTTCCGACAGCACCATCTTCTTGCGCCCATGCCGAAACTCCCCCATCAGGCGTACCGACCATTCCTTGAACTCATCCTCAAAGCAACCTCCGATCACTGACGTGTCAACGTAGATTCGCATCTTGTCCATCCATATTGCTGAAGGTCACACGGCCAACGCCTTTGCGCGCCGGTCTAGATCGGGCGAGTGGAGTTTCCGCACTTCCTCGATGAATTCGTCCAGTTCCTTCTCGGTCAATTCCGCGCCGCGGACCGTCCGGAAGAAGACCGGCAGTTTCGCGAGCAACTTCTCGTCGCTCATGATCTCCCGTGGAATCTGGCCTCGGGCGATATCCGCCTGATCCATGAAGTCCTGCCACTCGGATGACTCCGGCTTCAGGCCGAGCGCCTTGGCCCATTTCGCCAAGGTCTTCGTGTCCTTGGGCGGCGGATTGACGTTCCGCTCGATCTTGCTCCAGTTGCTCGGATCAACCTCGTTCTCGGCACAGAATTGCCGTAGCGTCCTCCCCTGCGCGATCCGCTTGTCTTTAACGAGTTCGCCGAATGTCATGGTAAGGTCCTCCTGTTGCTTCATCCGTGGTGTAGAATAAACCACATGTGGTAGGAATGCAACCACAAAATACTACCCGAAATCGAACGCCTCGCGCAGGATCGCTCCGGGCAGGGCGGAAACAGCATCTCGTTCGTTGGCCGAAGCCGCTCTGATCCTGCTTATGGCCTTCCGTTGCCTTTCGACGTCTTTCACAATGTTTTCCTGGTCGTCAATAGTGGGCGGTATGGGTACCGGGTAGTCACGCATGAAATCCGCAGGCACCCGCTGTTGCCCCGCGCTGCCATCGAATTTCGCCTCTGCAGCATCGCGGAATTCGCGAGTTCGCACCAGAAACAAGAGCCATTCTCGCCGAATCCCGGGCTTGGCCCTCAAGACGTGGAATTCGGTTGTGCCAAAACCGAAGCCTTTGGTCAAACCCGTTGCGATCGCCGACTTTCCGTTCTGCATACATGGCGTTATTTTCGCAAACAACACGTCGCCCTCTTCGAAATAGGTGTAGCCCTTCGCGACTGACGAGAGAGGTTTCGTAATTCTCGTTGCGATCTGCCCCAGAGTCTCGTCTATGGCGTCCATTGGCACAAAACTGACCATGGCATCTGCCTTTTCTGCGCCAAGCGCCTTGCGACGCGGATTGATGTCGGCCATCTTACCCAATGGTACTCTCATCCATCCACTAGGCAAACGATCTCCTCGTCCCGTGTGCAGGGCGTTGCGAAGAAACGCGCATTCGAGCGTTGCCGCTGCGTCTATCTGTCTCTCCGACGCCCGCCGCATGGACTCGACCTTGCTTAACTTCCGCTCCAGTTCGGCAGCGAGACTGTCTCTCGCTGCTTCCTCACGTGGGACAGGAACGCAAAGGCGTTTCAGTTTCCGAATGTCGGCTCTGGGCATCCGGCCGCCCGTTGAATACTTCACCGCGCAGTCTATGACCTGCTTCGACTGGAGAGCGGCTGCAAGAAAGGCGCGGGACACCCCGGCGGCTGGTCTCAATGTGAGGATTTCCATACAGCATTTTCCAGGTATATCCGGCAGGAATACCTTGTCGAGATAGGGGCGCAGTTTTCCGTATAGGACGTGAGTATGGTCGAAACGGAAGCATGTGCTCTCCGCCTTGGCGGGAGACTCCGAAATGAACCGGCGCGTATGCGATTCGATATTTTCCAGACCTACAAACGGCAATCCGGCGAAGTCGGGGTCACCCGCTTGGACTTGGTTTCGCTCTTCCTCGAAGAGATTTCCCAGTTCCATCCATTGCCAGTCTGGGGGTAGTTGTCTGGCTGTTGAGGTCATGCCAGCAGCCTCGCCTTGGTTTCCTGAATCACGGCCTGCGGCGTGAGCGGGAGGCGCAGGAGCGCGTCGAAGCCGCCTTGCTGAACGACCTCGTCCACGTCGAACAGATGATGGGTTTCCAGTTCCTCAATGCCGCCCTTCTCGAATTGGCGGGCAATCGCCATGACCACGCCGGCGGAGCGGTCCGGGAATTGCCGCAGCCAGGTCTTGTTCTTATACCCGAAGGCGGCGACGCGCTCCGGGCGCGAGCGGGCGGGTATGCCGTAGCCGAGATTGACCAACACGTCGAAAAGATCGCACTCCTGCTCTTCCTCGATTTCCCGAATGAGCCGGATCGCGCCTTCGCCGCCCGGTAGGGCGGTGATTAACTCCCGGCGGCGGGCCGGTTGAATCCAGATGGTGCGCAGGGCGTCCGCCGTGGGCGCGGTCTCGGTGAGTTGCGCGGCAAGGCGCTGTTTGTAGGTCTCCAGCGGAACCAGGACTTCCTTCCCGTCCTCCTCGCATAGGATGGAATGGCCGGCGCCGTCAATCTGGACCGTGAATTGATCCTGCCCTACGCGAATGATCTTTCGCTTGGGCGTGTCGGATTTGCCGTAGCCGGGCGTCGGGGATTCGACGCCTTCGGCCGGTTCGTCGGTCGGGGAAGACGGTTTGGCGCGGCTGACGAAGGGTTGCCCGAAAAGGCGGGCGGCGTTGGTGTAGTCGTAAACGCGGAAGAGCAGTTTCGAGCCGCGCGGTTCGCCGGTGCGCGTGCCGCGGCCCACCATCTGGTAGAACATGATCGGCGATTCGATGTATCGGAAGAAGACCACGTTGGCGCAGTTGGGTATATCCACGCCGTAGCCCAGCAGATCGACCGTGGCGGCGATGAAATGGGAGTTCTTCGATCCCCGGAATTCGGGGATCAGTTTGTCGGCGGATGGCCGCAAGTCCGGGTTGCCCGTGCATTGGAAGGCAAACCACTCCTTCGGCGTGCGCCCGTTGTCCCGGCACCATTGCTCGTACAGGTTGTTCAACTTGATCATCACGCGGTTGGCGTGGCTGTCGCGGGCGCAGAACAGGATGGTTTTCTGGTGAGGCCCGCCGGAATCGAGCAGGAGCTTAAACAGGTCTTCGCACATGGCGTTCACACGGTCGTCCAGCATCAGAATGCTGTCGTAGTCCGTAGCGGTATACTTGTCTTCGATATCGCCGGGATTGACCGGCTTACCGGTGAAGGGGTCCACGGCGGACCGCGTCTCAATGTCTTTTCGCGTGATCTCCTTCTTGTCCAGATCAACGGTCCGGCGGATGATCTCGCACGCGGCGAGATAGCCGTCATCCTGGCCGGTGGTCATGGCGTACTCGTAGACCGGTTCGCCGAAATAGTTGACGTTGTGTGCGGTGATGGTCTCGTCCGTCATCCGGGCCGGCTGCCCCTTTTTGCCCCCGACTACCTTCCGGGGCGTGGCGGTCAGGCCGATATGCACGGCATCCGGGTTGTCCTTCAGAATCACGCTCCACTTGCTCCACGCCGACCGGTGGCACTCGTCAATGACGATGTGACTAAAGAAACCGGGCGGGTAGTTCTGTTTCCAGAATAAGGGTTCGCTGTCCTCCGCCGTGACATTGAGCGTCTGATAGGTCGCCACGAGCACCTTGGCATTGCGGGCCGGATCCTCGCTGGTGACGATCTTCGCATTATCGCCGAAGATCGCGTGCAACTTGCCCATGCCCTGGGTGCGGAGTTCATCGCGGTCGCAGACGAACAACGCGCGTTTCAGCATGCCAGCCTGGGCCAGTTTCCAGAGCAATTGAGCGGCTAGGACCGTCTTGCCCGTGCCGGTAGCCAGGGACAGAAGCGCCCGATTTCCGCCGCCGGCCAGCTTCTCCAACGTCGCGCGGATTGCCGCATCCTGGAAGTACCAGCGGGCCGCCTCGCCGCCCTTGTACGGCATGAAAAGCGCCTTGGCCGCGTCGGTATCGAGGGTGATTCCCCGCAACGCCTCGTAACGCGCCTTGAGTTGTGCGGGAGTCGGGAACTCAGACAGCGGCCGGTTCTCGATAATCTGACCGGTATCCTCGCCGTATTCGGTGAAAAGGTGGCCGTTCGTGGCAAACACAAACGGCACATTGTACTTCCGCATGTAGTCCTTCGCTTGTTGGATGCCGAGGGACGGCAGTTTGTCCTCGGCTTTGGCCTCCATCAGGGCGATTGACAACGGCGACTTGCCGGCATGGATCGGCAGGCACAGAAGGTAATCTGACCGCCCCTTCCGCTTGCGGGGCTTCCCGTCCACGATATCCGCACCGCCTGGAGTCTTCTCTTCCCGGACAAGATCGTCCGTCCATCCGATCCCGTCCAGAACCGGATCGATCAACTCCACCCTGGTCAGATGTTCATTCCGTGGCATTCAAGAGGCTCCAAATATGCCATTTTCATAACACGAAACCTTCCAGAAAGAAAGATATATTTCGTATGTGGACGGGTTGATCTTATGTTGGCCCGGAAGTATAAGATTGATTGCATCGGTTAAAATTGGTATGGTGCCAATGTTATGGCAAGTACACTCCAGATTGAGAGCATGTCACGCGCGGAAAAACTCCAGGCAATGGAGGCCATTTGGTCCGATTTATCCAAAGATGAAGCCAACGTGGAGTCTCCTCCATGGCACGCTGACGTTCTCAGGGAAACCAATGCCAGGGTTGCCGCAGGTCAGGAGCGCATAGCAGACTGGGAAACGGCCAAGCTGGAACTCCGGAAACGGTTTGAATGAGGATCAAAATCCTGTCTTCAGCCATGGAAGACTTACACGCCGGGCGCCTGTTTTACGAGATGCAGGCGGAGGGAGTAGGCGCGTACTTTTTTGATTCCCTGTTTTCCAACATTGACTCCCCCGTTGATCCAGAATAGTTAAGGAGGCAAGCATGAGTAAAATAGCCATTCACGGATTCGGTCGTATCGGGCGCTCCACACTGAAGGCGGCCCTCAAGCGGAACCTCTTTGTGCCTGTCGCCATTTCCGACATCAAGGACTTGCCGACACTGGCCGCGCTGTTCGAGGCGGACTCCAATTACGGCCGCTGGAGCGAAGCCGTTACCACGAAGGACGGACACCTCGGGATCGCATCGCGCTCGGTGCAGTACATCGACGCAACCAAGTCGTTGCCGGACTGGGGCGCCTTGGGCGTCGAGCTGGTGATTGACTGTACCGGACGGGCAACGACCCGGGCCGGCGCCCAGGCTCATCTCGACCGCGGGGCCAAGCGCGTCCTGATCAGCGCGGCAAGCAAGACGCAGCAGGATGCAGACGCCGTCCTGCTGCCCGGGATCAATCTGGACCAGTTCGATCCGCTGCGGCACCGCATTGTGAGCATGGCGAGTTGCACGACCAACGCCCTGGCGCCCGTGATCAAGGTGCTGCTGGACAATTTCGGGATCAAGTGCGGTTTCTTCTCGACCGTGCATGCCTACACGAACACCCAGGCGCTCACGGACCAACCCATGCGCGACCGCCGCGATTCATGGGCCGCCGCCGAGAACATCATCCCCTCGTCTTCGGGCGCAGCGCGGGCCCTGCAGTTCATCTGGCCGGGGTTGACCATCACGGGGAAATCGTACCGCGTGCCGGTGCGCACCGTGAGCATCGCCGAGGTGAATGCGGTAACCGCACGGGCCGCCGGCGCGGAAGAAGTCAAGGCGCTGTTCCGGGAGGCGGCCGCAAGCGGCCCGATGAAGGGTATCGTGGATGTGCTGGAGCAGGAATGGGCGTCTTCCCGGATTATTGGCGACGAGCACTCATCCATCATTGACCTGCCCCTGGTGCAAGTACTCGGCGGCACACTGGTATCAGTGGCGGCCTGGTATGACAACGAGATGGGATACGCCACTCGACTGGCCGAGGCGGCAGCCTGCTTGACCGCCGGCCGATGACACTGCCGCCTTGCTCAACAACTGCCTGGATATTTCCGGAACGCTGGCGAGGCAGTCACCGGAATTTGAACGGGATTTACAGGATTACCTATTCGCTCTGAAAGAAAGATTTGATTTCAGCGGTCTTTTATGAATATTATGTACTAGGTGAAAATATGCGTGCGAGGGGTCGCTGCAAGGGGGCGGTCCCATAAAATGATGATCATGGCATGAAGGTGGTGGGCAGGTCAGGCATCGGAATTATGACAGGATTTACAGGATTAAAAAATGTTGATTTATCTGGATACATGCTGTTTTAACCGTCCGTATGATGACCAGATGCAGATAAATGTCAGGCTGGAGACGGAAGCCAAGTTGTCCATTCAGGAACATGTGAAGCGAGGTAACCTGGATTTAGCTTGGTCGTTCATTTTGGATTATGAAATTGCCCAAAATCCCTTTCCGGAACGCCGGCTTGCAATCCATGATTGGCGTGGTTATGCGTGCAGGGATGTTGCGCAATCGGCCAAAATTGTTCATCAGGCAAAAATACTGTCTGAACAGTTGATTCAAACATTTGATGCGTTGCATGTCGCTTGCGCGATGCAAGCTGGTTGTCAATATTTCATAACTGCCGACAAACGCTTGATTCAAAGATTGAAACATAATAAGGTAATCCATGTTGTTAATCCCGTCAGATTTGTCATGGAGGTGCTATAATGATCAGCGATACGCAAATACGTATTAAGGGCATGCAGGCGCTTACGGGCACTTTGGGTGATATCCAGGCGGAAAGGTTTATTACGCTTATGATTCGCGAACCATTTGATTACACCGAATGGCGACGTGATTTGTGGCAAGGTAAAAGCGTGGAAGAAATAAGCAATGAAGCCATGCGATACCGACGCACACACCGTTTGCGTAAAATCGGGTCCGCCAGGAAGACCGCAACTAAACGCAATAAATAACTCATGCTCGCAAAAATCCATAGCGGCGCGGTGTACGGTGTTGACGCATCCCTCCTTCGCTGAAGCTACGGAGGGCGAGACGCGGTGTTTTGAGCAGAATCATTATGCTTGCCAATGTTCATAGTGGCGCCGTTTATGGCGTCGATGCTTATGCCGTGGAGATTGAGGTTAACTCCGGCCATGGCGATCCGCAGACGGTGATCGTGGGGCTGCCCGACGCCGCCGTGAAGGAATCGAAGGACCGGGTCCACACCGCCATCATCAATTCCGGATTCGAGATGCCGAAGGGGCGGCTGACGGTCAACCTGGCGCCGGCGGATGTGAAGAAGGAAGGGCCGAGTTTCGACTTGCCGATTGCCCTGGGCGTGCTGGCGACGGAGGGCGAGGTACCGGCCGGCGTCCTGGAGCAATTTGCCCTGGTGGGCGAATTGGCTTTAAGCGGGGAAGTCCGCCGGGTGCGCGGCATCTTGCCGATCACCCTGGCCATGCGGGATGCCGGGCGGCGGGCGATCATCGTGCCGCAGGACAATGCCGAGGAGGCGGCGGTGGTGGATGGGATTGACGTGTATCCCGTCAACTCCCTGCGCCAGGCGGTGGAACTGCTGGCCGGGCGCGGTCTTGATAAGCCGTGCAAGGTTGACATTGAAAAGGCGTTCGAATCGCACCTGGCGTACGAGGAGGATTTTTCGGACATCAAGGGGCAGGAGCAGGCCAAGCGCGCGGTGGAAGTGGCGGTGGCCGGCGGCCACAACATTTTATTCATCGGGCCGCCGGGCACGGGTAAAACCATGCTGGCCCGGCGCATTCCCTCGATTCTGCCGCTGTTGACCCTGCCGGAGGCGCTGGAGGCGACCAAGATCCACAGCGTGGCCGGCGCCCTGCCTCCGCACCAGGCGCTCCTGACGCGCCGGCCGTTCCGCACCCCGCACCACACGGTTTCCGATGCCGGGCTGTTGGGCGGCGGCGCGCATCCGGCGCCGGGCGAGGTCAGCCTGGCGCATGGCGGCGTGCTTTTCCTGGACGAGTTGCCGGAATTCCACCGCAACGTGCTGGAAGTGTTGCGCCAGCCGCTGGAGGATGGGATGGTGACGATCGCGCGGGCGGCGGCCAGTGTGGCCTTCCCCTGCCGGTTCATGCTGGTGGCGGCGATGAATCCCTGCCCCTGCGGCTATCTCAACGACCGCCGGCATGAGTGCCGCTGTACGCCGCTGCAAATCCAGCGTTACCGCAACAAGATTTCGGGTCCGTTGCTGGACCGGATTGACATCCATATCGAAGTGCCGTCGGTGCGCTACCAGGACCTGGCGGCGCCGCCGGCCGGCGAAAAGTCCTTCGCGGTCCGCCAGCGGGTGATGGCGGCGCGCGCGCGGCAGCAGGCGCGGTTTGCGCCGGCGCGCAAGACGCATTGCAATGCGGAAATGCGCGCCCGCGACATCCATAAGCATTGCGCGCTCGACGCCGCCTCCCAGCAATTGCTCAAAACCGCGATCACGGAATTGAATTTCAGCGCCCGGGCCTACGACCGCATCCTCAAGGTCGCGCGCACCATCGCCGACCTGGAAGGCGCGGAAAACATCCAGTCGCAGCATGTCTCCGAGGCGATTCAGTACCGGACACTCGACCGGCAGTTCTGGGTTTAACCGGGCCGGGCCGGAAGCGGAATGGACAGGAATATAAAATATGAGTAAGCAATCGCAAGGTTTGCATCCCGGAATACACGCGGCGCTTCAAAAGGAAGCCGCCGACCTCAAGCAACTGGCTTTGGACATCCATGCCCGTCCGGAAACCGGCGGCCGGGAAGCCTACGCCTGCCGCCGGCAAGTGACGTTGCTGCGCCGCTGGGGATTTCGCGTGACGACCCCCTTCGCCAAACTGCCGACCGCCTACCGCGCCAGTTATGGACAGGGCCGGCCGGTATTCTGCCTGATGGCGGAATATGACGCCTTGGAGGGGCTGGGCCATGGCTGCGGCCATAATCTGATCGCCGCCGCCGCGCTGGGCGCCGGACGGGCGCTCGGCTTGGCCTTGCGCGCCGGCCGCATCCCCGGCACGCTGCTGGTCATTGGCACGCCGGCCGAGGAAACGACGGGCGGCAAGGTGCAGATGATTGCCGCCGGCGCGCTGCACGGCGTGGATGCGGCGTTGATGGCGCATCCCCAATGGCGGACCACGCCGGATGGCGGCGGCACGGCGCTGGCGCGTTACCGGATCAAATTTCACGGCAAGGCGGCGCATGCGGCGGCCCAGCCGGAATTGGGACGCAACGCCCTGGACGCCGTGATGCTGTTGTTCCAGGGCGTCAATGCCTGGCGTCAACAACTGCCGGAAACCAGCCGCGTGCATGGCATTGTCACCGACGGCGGGGCGGCGCCCAATATCATCCCCGATTTGGCCGCCGCTTACTTTTTCCTGCGTTCTACCGACGATGCCTTCCTGCGAACCATGCGGCGGACATTTATCGATATTGCCCGGGGCGCCGCGCTGATGACCGGCACGCGCCTGGAAGTCGGGGAAACGGACACCCCCTACCGCGCGCGCCGGCTGAACCGGCCGCTGAATGACGCCTACCTGGAATATGCCGCGGCGCTGGGCCTTAATCCCGTGATTCCCAAGGTGCCCGGCCGCGGGTCCACGGATTTTGGCGATGTTTCCCGGGCGATTCCCGGCGCCCATGTTTACTTCGGGATTGCGCGCCGGAAAATCCCCGCCCATTCGGTGGCCATGCGGGATGCCGCCAAAAGCGCTTTCGGCCTGGAACGGATGCTGCGCGCCGCCGAGGCCCTCGCCAATATCGGGTATCGTTTTTTTTCCGAGCCGGAATTCCGCAAAAATGTAGCGCGCGATTTCAAGCATCCGGAGTGACGCGGATGACGAATGGCCGGATCACAGCGGCCGCCACATCTAGAATAGGATTATATGCGCCATCAGAAACGTTCGGTCGGAATCTTTGCCGGTTTCCATCTTTGCCGCGCCTGGTTCGGCGCGCCGCTCTTAACGTTGCTGCTGGCGTCGGCCTGCGCCATGCCCGGCGCGCTCCCGGCCGCGGATGCGGTGATGAAATTGAAAGTTGTCAACCAGAGCGGTTTTCCGGACGACCAGGTGTATTTCATAATGGTTTGCCAGGCTCCGCTCGGTTATTTCGATTTCCGCCAGCATGTCCTGGTGGCGACGCCTGTTTTCACGCTGGATGTCAATACCATGGCGGCCTCCCTGGCGCAAATCAGGCAATACAGCGGCGACGGCACGGCCACGATTTCCTGCCCGGCCATGGGCAGCACCCGGATTTATTTTGCCCTGGGCAAAAATTTCGATCAAATGGGCGGGTTCCCCGCGTCCGGACCGGAAAAGGGGTGGGGCAACCTGGTGCCTTGGGCGATGTTCGAGTTCGATCTATCCAACCATGGGTTTGTGAACCAGAGCAATGTGGATTTCTTCAGCCTGGCTTACACCCTGGCCGCGACCCGGAGTTCCGGCGAACACGTGACGGTGGGCATCACCACGCCATCCTCCACCATTTTCAGCGCGTTCGAGGCGATCCCGCTGCCGGCGGACAGCGGGCAGCAATCCGGCAACGCGCAAATTTTCAAATCGCTGATCGTCAAGGATGCCGCCGGCGCGGTGGTGCGGGTGATTGCCCCGAAAGCCGCCGCCCTGGGAGATGTCGGCACCCCGGCCGCGCTGCCCCAGATGTTCACGCATTTTCTGCGCGATTATATCAACAATCATTGCTGGAAACCTAACCGCACCTTTTCCTTTTCCAGCAAAATTGCGGGAGACTCAAACACCTATTACGGCCGGGTCAGCGCCGATGGCCAGACTCTTTCGATTTATACCGATGCGGCGATGACCGTCCCGTATGCGCCGGTGCCGACCCTGCCCCGCCCGAGCAATGCCTGGGGGCATCCCGCTTTCAACGCCAACCCCGGTTTATGGCATAATGTCGGCGCCGCCGGCACGGCGCCGGACGCGATTGACTGGGGCTACCTGCTCTACGGGCAGGACGGCTATGTGTCCGGGCCGGGGGCGCACTGGCACCTTGATCCGGTGGCGATGGCCATCCCGGTTTCCATCACCCGCGGCGTCATGCATTATGACAACGGCACGACGGCTTGGAAAGACAGCACAAAATATTACAAAGGTCTGAACGGGGTGAGCGCGCCGGATCGTCCGATTTTTTATTACGGTGAAATCCTGCACCGGTTCGGCCTGGCCGGCCATGTTTACGCGCTCTCCTTCGATGATGTTTACGGCCATGATTCCGGCATCAGTTTCACCGACCCGAACGTCACGCTGACGCTCCATCCGTTCAGCGCGCCGCCGGCGCTCGGGCCGTGTATCCGGGCCAACGGCCGGCGCGGCACGGTGGGGGTGGCTTATCCGGACAAGGTGGCGCTGACGGTGTCCATGCAGGCCGGGCAGTATGCCGGCGTCCCGGTGGATTGGTGGGTGCTGGCCATCCCGAGTTACGGGAGCGAGTGGTATTGCCTGCATTCGAACCTGCAATGGGCCGGGTTCCCCGCCGGCGACCTGGCCCGGTGCCATCCGGTTTACAGCGGCGCCCTGGGTAATATTGAGACACCCCTGACGGTGCTCCCTTCCACCGCCTTGCCGCGCGGGACGTACCACGTCTATTTTGCCGTGGATTATCCCATGGACGGCGTCTTGCATTATCCGGCCGGGTCCATGCTTTCCGACATGGTGACGGTGGTTGTGCAGTAAGCGCGAGGGGTTATTGGAACTGTTTGGTGAAGTCGCTGAATTGCGCTTTTAAACGCTCCAATTCATCGGTCATGACCGCGACACGGGCTTCCAAGGCGGCCAGGCGTTCATTTTCGGCCATGACGGCGATGCGGGCCGGCTCCAGGGGCGTTGGCGGCGCCTGGTGCTCTTCCGGAATGTCGCCGCAGAGCCTGTGCCCATAGCGTTCCTCCCGCTGCCCGGGCTGGCGGGGGAGTTTGGCGACCAGGCGGGCGCCTGCCGGGGCGGCCAGTTCGTTCAGCTCGGCTTCCACGGCGGCCGTCCCGTCAAACGGCGCCATGCGCGCGGCGCGGGTGCGCAGTTCCCCGATCGTCTGCGGCCCGCGGAGGAGCAATTCGCAGAGCAGGGCCAATTGCCGCGGGGTCAGCGCGAGCACGTCCGGGATGCTATGCCGGTATTTGAGCACGCGGCTGTTGGCGAGCGCGACGGATGCCGCCAGTTTTTTTTCACGGAGGCTGTCCAAGGCCCGGACGACTTCCTTTTCGTCGGTTTGGATGACGGGGTTGCGGTTGGATTTTTGATTGCAGGCAGCGGTCAGCGCCGCGAGCGTCAGCGGATAATATTCCGGCGTAGTGGCGGCCTTTTCAACCAGGCATCCCAGCACGCGCGCTTCCAGTTGGCTCAAGATCATTTCCATATGCATCTCCGCTTGATGTCGCCTTAGGGCGTCGCCGACAACCCATCCATGAATTTTTGCGTGTTCCAGACGTAGCGCGCCAGCGCGGTTTCCCGCCCCTGCGCCCCCAGGCGCCGCCGCAGCGGCGCATCCGCGGCCAGCCTGCCCATGGCATCCGCCAAATCGTTCAGGTCCTGAAAAATCAACCCCCCGCCCTGGTCGAGTTTTTCCGCCAGCACCGGCAGGTTGCTGACAATCAAGGGCAGGCCGGTAAGCATGCCCTGCACGGCGGCCTGGGAAAACGTTTCCCGCATGACGCGGTCATCGCGCGACGGCACGATCATCACATCCATCCGCCGCAGGAATTCCCCGACCTGGGCGTAAGGCTGCCAGGGATAAGCAATGATGCCGGCATCCGGGAACGCCGGGGGCTGCGCAAATCCCGCCAGGTGCAGGCGGCAATTTTCCTTGATCCCCGGCGGCAGGCGGCCAAAGGCCGCGACGGCCGCCGCGTGTCCTTTCCACGGCCGTTCCAGGTGGCCGACCACGCAGAAATTAACCATGGATTGCGGCGCGGCCGCTGCCGCCGGATGGAACAATTCCGCCTGGGTGATGCCGTATTCAACCTTCACGGCGGGGATGCCGCCGCGGGTGAAGTGGGCGGCAATCTGCCGGTTCACCGCCGTGACGCGCGCGGGCATGGCGCGCAGGGCGCGGATAAACCGCGCGCCTGGCTCGCGATGCGCAATCAGCGCCAGGCGCGGCGCCAGGCGCAGCCGGCGCAGTATCCAGATGAGGGGGATCAGCCGGTCGCCGACATTGCCGAGCAGCGCCAGGTCAAACCGGCGCGCGCGCAGTTTCCACAGAACCGCCAGCCCGCCCGCGCTGTTGCTGAAATGCCCGGGCAGGCGGATAAATTCCAGCCGCCCGCTGCCGGCATGTTGCTTGAAAAGCGGTTCCCAGTCGCGGTGCGCCGGCACGGTCACGGCGCAGCCCATGGCCGCCAGATCCTGCAGCAATGACAGGTTGAAAAGTTCCACCCCGCCGGGTGATTTTTTGACGGGATGCAGGAACACTTTTTCGATGAATAAAACGCTTTGCATCGCAGGCACTATGGAAACTGACCGCGGGTCTGTCAATCTTTATTTTGGCCGGAATCATTCCGGTTTCAAGAGGATGGCGCAAAAACTTCTGGATTTACAAGCCGGGATTTTGTATACTGCTTTCGTAAAAACAGCGAGCGTCCGGCGTTTTCACGGGTGGGGGAAATGCCGGCGCCGCCGCGCTAAAGGAGCGTCAAGCATGAAAGCAAAAGTGGATGCAGATACTTGCACGGGTTGCGGACTGTGTGCGGATACCTGTCCCGATGTATTCGAAATGGATGACGATGTGGCCAAGGTTAAAGTCGCGGTGGTGCCCAAGGAGGCGGAAGCTTCCTGCCGCGAAGCGGCGGAAGGCTGCCCGGTCGAAGCCATCTCCATTGAAGATTAGCGCGGATTGCATGGCAAGCCGGCCGCCGCGCGCCGAAACCGGCCCGGGGTTAAGCGCGGATGCGTCGCGGCTTGACATGCCGCGCGCGCTTCCGGCAAGATGCCGTCCGGGGGCGTTTTGTGGATTGGGCGCAAATGATTGATTCGCATTGGGCCTTGGCGCGCGCGTTCGACCTGGGCGCGGCCTGTTTGCTTGACGCCTGGCTGGGCGATCCCGGCTGGCTGCCGCACCCGGTGCGCGGCATCGGCGCATTGATTGCCGGGTTGGAAAAATTTACGCGCCGCTGCTGGCGCAACGAACGCCTGGCCGGCGCCGTCACCGTGGGTCTGACGGTGCTGGTTACGGCCGGCGCCGTTTGGCTGAGCCTGCGCCTGGCGGCGGCGGCGGGTTTCTGGGTGGAGCGCTTGGCGGCCGTGCTCTGGCTGTATTTAGGATTGAGCACCCGCTGCCTGGCGGATGAAGCCGGCCGGGTGCGGCGGAACCTGGCGGAAGGCGTCCGCACCGGCAACCTGGCCGGTGCGCGCCGCGCCGTCTCCCGGATCGTCGGGCGCGACACCGCGCGGCTGGATGCCGTGGAAATCAGCCGGGCGGCGATCGAGTCGGTGGCGGAAAACACCGTGGACGGGTTCCTGTCGCCGCTGTTTTACGCCGCCATCGGCGGGCCGGCGGCCATGTGGATCTTCAAGGCCGTCAGCACCTGCGATTCCATGATCGGGCACCGCGATGCGCGCTATGTCCGGTTCGGCACGGTGGGCGCGCGCAGCGATGATGCGCTGAATTTTCTGCCGGCGCGGCTTTCCGTCTGGCTGTTTGCGCTGGCGGCATTGTGCGCGGGCGGGTCTTGGCGCGGCTGCCTGCGGACGGCCGGGCGCGATGGCGCGCGGCACGCCAGTCCGAATGCGGGCATTCCGGAGGCCGCCATGGCCGGGGCATTGCAGGTGCGCCTGGGCGGCGCCGTGGAATATGACGGCGAAGCCGTAACGCACGGGCCGTTTGGCGGGGAATACCGCGAACCGCAGCCGGCCGATGTCAACCGCGCCGTGCGCATGCTCTGGGGCGTGAGTTTATGGGGTGGGGGCCTTACCGTGGCGGGCCTGCTGGCGCTGGCGTTATATCTGGAAAAATCTTGACTTTCGCCGCCAAGGGACTATTCTGATTGGCCTTTAATAAAGCGGCGGTCGAAATCATCAAAAATTGCCGGATGGTGTAACGGTAGCACAGCAGACTCTGGATCTGTTTGTCTAGGTTCAAATCCTAGTCCGGCAGCCATGCCATCATCAACGTCATCCGCGCGCAGACTGGGATGAACGAAGTAGTCTTTGTAAGGCGCGGCGGGCTGGCGGCTTTCACCAGCCCCGTATCGGTTGCGGAGGCCCGGACACTGCCGGAGATTCCCCCTTGCCTGGAGCGCGTGCGCCGCGGGCTGCGCCGCGGTTTATATGCCGCCGGATTCGTTGCCTATGAAGCCGCGGCGGCATTTGACCGGGCTTTTTGCGCGCATCCGCCGGCCGCGCTGCCGCTGGTCTGGTTTGGCTTGTACCGACCGCCGGCATCGGCGTATGCCTGGCCGGCCGGCGATTTCCAGGTCGGGGCCTGGCGGCCGCTGGCGGGGCGGGCGGAATATGGCCGGAAAATTCGCGCCATCCGCCGGCTGATCGCCGCCGGCGATGTCTACCAGGTCAATTACACCTTCCCCTTGCAGGCAAAATTTTCCGGCAACGCCGCGGCATGGTTTCGCCGGCTCTGCGCGGCCCAGCCGGCGGACCATTGCGCTTATATCTGCCTGCCGCGCCGGCGCATTCTCAGCATCTCGCCGGAACTGCTGTTCCGGTTGGAAAAGGGCGAGCTGCTCACCCGCCCGATGAAAGGCACCCGGCCGCGCGCGGCGGACGCCGGCGCCGATCGCCGGGCGGCGCGGGCCCTGGCGGCCAGCGCCAAGGACCGCGCGGAGAATGTCATGATCGTGGATTTGCTGCGTAACGATATGAGCCGCGTCTGCCGCCCGGGCTCGGTGCGGGTACGCCGCCTGTGCGACCTGGAAAAATATCCCACGGTCTGGCAGATGACTTCCACCATCACCGGCCGCACCGGCGCCGCGCCGCTGGAAGTTTTACAGGCGCTGTTCCCGTCCGGCTCGGTCACCGGCGCGCCCAAGGTGCGGGCGCTGCAGATTATCCGCGAGCTGGAGGCGTTCCCGCGCGGCATCTATTGCGGGTCCATCGGCTGGATGGCGCCGGACGGCCGGGCCGAGTTCAACGTGGCCATCCGCACGGCGGAGGTGGATTTGGCGCGCGGCCGGGCGCGGTACCACGTGGGCGGCGGCATTACCTTCGATTCCACCGCCGCCGGCGAATACCAGGAATGCCTGGATAAGGCCGCCGTCTTGCGCCAGGCGGCTGGCATGGCCGATGCCTGAATTTGCGCCGCGCCGGCCGTCAACGCAGCAGCACCCCGGCGCGGGTGAACCAGGCGTCATCCACTTCCGATTTGTACAATTCGCCCGCGTTGTTGCTGACTTCGTATTGGCGCTCCAGCGCCATCCCGCCGCCCAGGTGCAGCCAGAGCGCGCCGGCCAGGTTGTATTCCACCCCGGCGCCCGCGCGCCAGCACTCCAGCTTGAAGTCGTAATCCTCCGGTTCGCCGTCCACGCGGACGTTCCACTTGTCGCCTGCCGGCCGCAGGTCGGCGTAAACCAGCAGGCGCCGGTGCGGGCGCCAGACAACCGCCGGCGCGGGCAAAATCAGGCTGACGAGCCACTGGGCATGCGCGCGCCAGATCAACCCGCCCATCGGGTAAAGATCGTCATCGCCAAAGGCGCTGTCATAGGCCAGCCCGGCGGCCAGGTGCAGGCGCGGCTGCCAGCGGTAAACCGCCATGCCGTGCAACTGGGTTTTGTAATCGTCGCGGTTCAAGCCCTCCAGGTCGCTGAAAAGACCCGGGGTGACGTTCCCCCAGAACATCCAGTCGCCGCCCTGGTCATGGATGTAATCCAGCGGCAGGCGCAGCGCATAGACGTTTTCATCGGCCAGCGGAACGTTTTCGAACTCGAAACGGTTGTATTTGGCGCCGGCGCCCAGCAACAGCGTCTGCGCGCCGGCCTGCCAGACCGGCGCCGCCGCCAGGGCTTCCCATTCGTGCATGCGGGCTTTGGAGCCAGGCCGGCCGGTGTCTTCTTTTTTCAGGTCGGCTTCGCCGATGTAAGTGTACATGGCGAAAGCATAGGGGTCCGCCGGGAAATTAGTGACGGCAAGGTCTGCCGCGGTTTCCGCCGCCCGGGCGCCGCCGGCGCAGACCAGCCGCAAGCCAACCAACCCCCAGAAGAAGATCGAGCGCCGTTTCATAAACGCACTTCCCGGCCGGTTTTCGCGGACTGATAGATGGCGTCCAGAATTTTTTGGACCACCAGCGCCTGTTCCATGGTGACATCCCGCTGGTCCCTGCCCAGGATCACATCCAGCCAATGCGCTTGGCGGCTGGCGAGCGGATGGCGCAGCGGAATGTTTTGCGGCTCAACGACCTCGTATTCGCCCGGGTTTTTGCCGTAGCGGAAAACTTTGGCCGCAAAGGCTTCGGCGCCGGCTTCCGTGCCGAACAGTTCCAGTCCGTTTTTGTTGTCCTGCTCGGCATGCCGCGCCCAACTGGCTTCCAAGGTCAGCGTAACGCCGCCGGCCAGGCGGATGAAGGCGATGCCGGCATCGTCCACGTCAAACCGGTTTTTGCCGATGTCGCTTTTACCCCATTTGCCTTCGCCCAATCCGCGCGGTCCGAACTTGGAATAAACCGCGCCGGTAACGGCCAATGGCCTCCAGTTGTCCAGCAGGTAAAGCGCCGCGTCGAGCGCATGCACGCCGATGTCGAGGATCGCGCCGCCGCCGGCCAGTTGCTGCTGGCTGAACCATGTGCCGAATTTCGGGCAGCCGCTGCGCCGCAGCCAATAGGCCTTGGCTTGATAAATCTCGCCGAATTCGCCGCGCTTGGCCAACGCCTTGATGGTCTGGATTTTCTTGTTGAACCGCATGTTCATCGCCGGCATCAGGACGCGTTTGTGTTTGCGCGCGGCCTCGGCGATCCGCCGCGCCTCGCCGTAATTCAGCGCCATGGGTTTTTCCAGCAACACGTGCTTGCCGGCCGACAGCGCCGCCAGGCTGACAGGCAGGTGCAGGTAATTCGGCAGACCGATGATCACGGCGTCAATCTCAGGGTCGGCAATCAACTTCCGCAGGTCGGTGTAAATTTTTGGGATTTGGAATTTATCCGCCATGGCGCGGCAGCGTTCGGCGCTGCTGTCGGCGATGGCCGCCACCCGCGCGTCGGGATATGCCTTGACGCCGTTGGCATGGTCAACGGCAATCGCGCCCGCGCCGATGATGCCGACATTGATGGTGTGGTTGGTGGCCGCCGTTTTTTTCATGTTTTGCTCGCTCCGCTATGATCACCCGTTGATGTTAAATTTTACCCATTGCGCGCAAGGCTTCCAAGGAGCGCCGGACGCTTTCCATGGGCGGGTAGGGCCGGTACTCCTCCTCCACAATATACCATTGCGTGCCGCCGATGGTTTCGCACAACTCGAAGACAGTCGGCCAGGGGACCTCGCCTTCGCCGATCAGCGCCTTGGGCTTGGCGGCGGAATATTCCTTGAGATGCACCGTTTCCGCCCGCCCGGCATAGCGCTGCAAGTAGTCCGCCGCCAGGCCGCCGCCGCGCAGGGCGTTGCCGGTGTCGAATTGCATGATGACTTCGCGGCGGGTGGCGTCAAAAAAAACATCCCAGGGCCGCCGCCCTTCCAGCAGTTCGAACTCCATCCAGTGATTGTGGTAGCCGACGCGCAAATCGCGCGCGGCCGCCTTTTCGGCCATTTGGTTGAAAAAATCCGCCAGCCGGCGCCAGTCGTCCAGCGTCTTGCGGCGCTCCGCCGGGATGCCGGGGACAATCAGGTAGCGGTTGCCCAGCGCCTGGTTGAAGTCGGCGTTGGCCTCCCAGTTGGCCGGTTCGAATTGCGCGAGGTGGATGTGGGCGCCGGCGGGCCGCAGACCGTTGTCCGCCAGCATTTTTTTTAATTCCGCGGCCGGGTGATTATGCCAGCCCGCGAATTCCACGCCGGCATACCCCATTTCCGCCACCGCCTTCAGCGTGCCCGCGAGATCGCGCGCGCAATCTTCGCGGACGGAATAAAGCTGCAAGGCGATCGGGAGGCGTTTCATTTTTTTCTCCTGGTTTTCCAAACGTGAGAGTTGAAAGGACTCAATTTACTTGCAGAAAATAGCAGAAAAATCATCAGCGTCAATTATATTTGCGCCGGGGGATCGATGCCGGCGCGGCCGGTTTCCGGCATGACGTCATTTGGCCAGAAATTGGCCGGCAGTCTCGCCGGCCACCTGGCGGAAAACGCGCATGAAATACGCCGGATCGGCGTACCCGACCTGCGTGGCGGCATCCTTGATGGGGACGCCATGGGCGAGCAATGACTTGGCGCGCGCGATGCGTTGCGCCGCAATGAAGGCCACGGGCGCGCGGCCGGTATAACTTTCAAATAAACGCCGGAAATGCGGAATGCTCAAATGCGCCAGTTGGGCGAGTTCCGCCACCGGCAGCCGCGTTTCCAGCCGCCGGCCAATGTAATCCACCACCGCCGCCAGCGCCGCCTCGTGCGCGTGCCCCCGCAGTTGGCGCCGCCGGCGGAGTTCCGCCAGCATTTTTAACAGAATGATCTTGCGTTCCATGGCGGCGGTCAGGTCTTCGCCATCCATGCAGCGCGCCAGCGCGAAGAAAGCCTCGCGGACGGCGGCCGCGGCATGCTGGAAAACCGGCGCGCGGGTGTCCAGCAACTGTAAATCCATCAGGAGCTGGGCTTCCGGACCGCTCCACACGATCCAACGCGTAAACCACGCGGCGCCGGGCGCGTAAGCGGCCGGCTCGGCGGGCGTCAGGAAAATCACATCGCCCGTCCGCAATACGCCCTGGCCGCGATTCTGCATGACATACCGCCCCGCGCCTTCTTCCACCGCCACCGCGGCGTATTGCCCTAAAATCCGCAAATGCCTCAACTCGCGCGGAGCGTTGCCCCCCGCGCCAATCCGGTCCACCCATAGTCCCAGCCGCTGTTCGAAAGGGCTGGGCTGGCGGAACCGGGTTTCACGCCAGACCGGCAGTGCGGCAATATCGGTGATTGATTTATCCATAAAATTGATTTTTCCGTCAATTGATTTTGTCAGGCAATACAATAGAATCAGACGATAAAAAAACAAGCGCTAAATTTTTAATATGATTGTTTTGTTCGAAAACGTGAAAGATCCTGCCGGCGGTTTTGCCGGTTGAACCGTAAATACCAGTGGAAGGAGTCGTCCGATGAATGCCCGTGAACGCATGCTGGCCGCCCTGAAGTTTGGTCAACCGGATCGCATCCCGCTGGCTCCCGGTGGCGGCCGTGAATCCACCTTGAAACGCTGGCATGCCGAAGGGCTGCCGGAGGGGGTAAGTTATCAGGAATACGCCTACCGGCAGGCCGGCGGCAAGCTGGATTTTCCGCCGCCATCCACCCCCAAGCTCAGTTTTCCCCTCAAATTCGCGATGATCCCGGAATTCGAGCAAAAAGTTATCGAACGCCGCGCAAATTCGCAGGTGGTGCAGGACTGGAAGGGGAATATTTGCGAGATCGGCCTGGAATATTCGGCGGAATATCTGGGCGGGCAGAACAGCAAAAAATTCGATTTTGTCACCCGCCGCTGGATTAAATGCCCGGTGGAAAACCGCGCCGATTGGGCGGAAATGCAGCGGCGGTACGATCCGGCGGCGGCGGAGCGGCTGGCGGCGGATGCGGCCGCGAACGGCGCGCAACTGCAGGCCCGCAACTGGTTCATGCAGTGGGGGCTTTCCGGGCCGTTCTGGCAACTGCGGGAATGGCTGGGCTTCGAGAATCTCTGCACGATGTTTTATGACGACCCGGGGCTGGTGCGCGATATGATCGCCTTCTGGGAGGATTTTGTGGCCCGGCTTTTGCGGCGCGCCCTGGATTGCGTTGTCCCGGACAGCGTGCATGTTTCCGAGGACATGGCCTACAAGGGGTTTTCCATGATCTCGCCGGCCATGGTCCGGGAATTCCTGTTGCCGACCTGGAAACGCTGGGGGGCGCTCATCCGCGGCGCCGGGGTGCCGGTCTATGCCATGGATTCGGACGGGTTCATCGGCGAATTGATCCCCCTTTGGATTGAAGCCGGCGTCAATGTCTGCGATCCGATTGAAGTCGCCGCGGGCAACGACATCAATGCGTTCCGCAAAAAATTCGGCCGCAACATGGCTTATCGCGGCGGCGTGGACAAGCGTGCCATGGCGCGTGGCGGGCGGGTGATCGCCGCTGAAATCGCCCGGTTGCAGCCGGTGATTAACGGCGGCGGATATGTGCCGGGCTGCGATCACGGGATTCCGCCGGACGTTTCCTGGCCGAATTTCGTGGAATATGTCGGGCGGCTGGCCCGCGCCATTGGCTGGTTGTAGCCGCTGCCGCCGGTCCGCGCTTGCCGCCCCCCTCCCTGCCGGTAGCGGCCGGGCGCCCCGCCCGGGGGCGCTTACCCCCGCGCCGTCTGCCGAAAAAAAGAAAAATACAATTGACTTTTTCCCGCTTCTGGTGGATAAAGCGCGGTTTCGGTTGACTTGGCAATGCGGGGAGCAACGTTGGTGCGCATGGAAATTAGCGCTCATGCTAAGATAAATTTGTTCCTGGAGGTGTTGGGCCGGCGTCCGGACGGGTTCCATGAAATTCGGAGCGTGTTGACGCCGATCACCCTGGCCGACCGCCTGGTGATTGAGCCGACGGACGGCTTGCTGGAATTGTTGACGCCCGACCAGGTGCAATTGGAAGGCATGCCTGATCCGGTGGCCCTCTGCCCGGCGCAGGAAAACCTGGTGTTCAAGGCCGCCCGCCTGTTGCGGGAAAAAACCGGGTGCCGGCAGGGAGCGCGCATTTCCCTCGAAAAGCTGGTGCCGGTTGCCGGCGGTTTGGGCGGCGGCAGCGCCGATGCCGCCGCCGCCCTGACGGCTTTGAACCGGCTCTGGAAAACGGGGCTGTCCCGGACAGCCCTGATGGAATTGTCCAGCCGGCTGGGGTGCGACATCCCGGCGCTCGTGCATGGCGGCGCGGTATGCATGACCGGCCGGGGCGAGCTGGTGCAGCCGGTGCAATGGCGCGCGGGCTGGCGGCCGTGGGTGTTGCTGGTGAACCCCGGGTTTGGCGTGTCCACGGGGGATATTTACGGAAGATACAGACCGGACTTGACTTCCGCTTCGAAAAAAACTACATTTAAAGACTTGCTTGCCGCCTTGAACGGCGGCGATGCGCAGGGGTTGGCGGCCGGCTTGCATAACGACCTGCAAAAGACAGTCTTCGACAAGTATCCCTTGCTGGAGATGCTTGCCGGCCGGTTGGTCCAACTCGGCGCCGCGGCGGTGTTGCTGTCCGGCTCCGGGGCCACGCTTTTTGCCCTGGTGCGGAGCGAGGCGCATGGCCGGGAATTGGCGGCGGCATTGCGGCGCGCCATGGATTGCCAGTTGTGGACCAGCGTGGCGCAAATTGCGGGCGACCTGCGCCCGGAATTTTGAGGGAAGGATGACCGCGGCGCTGTCGGCGGGCCAGGCGATTGCCCGATGGTGTAATGGCAGCACACGGCCCTTTGGAGGCCAGAGTCCAGGTTCGAGTCCTGGTCGGGCAACGGTGATAATTGACGCGCGCGGGCGCGGCGGCAGCAAGCCGCGCCCGCGCGGTTGATGAAAAACGTTAGGAGTAGAACAGTGAAAATTTTCACGGGCAGCGCCAACCCCGGGTTGGCTGAAGGCATCGCGCGCAATCTGGGCATCCCGCTGGGCGAGATTCAAATCGTGCGTTTCCCCGACGGGGAAATTTCGGTCAAGATCATTGAAAACATCCGCGGCAAGGATGTCTTCATCATTCAGCCGACCTGCCACCCGGCGAATGAAAACATCATGGAGCTGCTGATCGTCATTGACGCCATGCGCCGGGCCTCCGCCGCCCGCATCACCGCCGTCATGCCCTTCTACGGCTACGGCCGGCAGGACCGCAAGGATCAACCCCGCGTGCCGATCACCGCCAAGCTGGTCGCCAACCTGCTGACGGCGGCCGGGGCGCACCGGCTCCTCGCCATGGACTTGCACGCCCAGCAAATCCAGGGGTTTTTCGACATCCCGGTGGACCACCTTTACGCCTCGCCGGTGCTGGTGAAGTACCTGCGGGAAAAAAATCTCGGCAACCTGGTGGTGGTTTCGCCGGATCCCGGCGGCATGAAGATGGCCTACGCCTATTCCCGCATGCTGCATTCCGGCCTGGCGATTGTCGCCAAACAACGCACCAGCCCCTCGGAAGTCGAAGCCTTCAACCTGGTGGGCGAGGTCGAGGGCAAAACCGCCGTCCTCGTGGACGACTTGATCACCACCGGCGGCACCTTGAGCGCCGCGGCGGCGCTGCTGCGGCGGCATGGCGCGGTGGAGGTCTTCGCCGCGGTCACCCACCCGGTGTTCATCCCGACCGCTTTCGACCGCCTGGCCGGCTGCGCCATCAAGGAATTCGTGGTCACGGACAGCGTGCCGCTGCGGCAGCCCACTGATAAAATTCAAATCACCGTCTTGACGGTGGCCGATCTGCTGGCGGAAGCCATCCGGCGCATTCACAGCAATCAATCGGTGTCGTCGCTGTTTCACATTTAGCGAGGAAAGGATACGCATATGGTCAAGGAAATGGAAGTCATCAAACTGGAAGCCCAGCGGCGCGTGGAACTGGGATCGAGCGCGGTTAACCGCTTGCGCCGCGCCGGCTGGCTGCCGGCGGTGGTCTATGATTCAAACGGCAAATCCCAGCCGGTGCAATTCAACCGCCATGCGTTTGAATTGATGGTGCGCCGGCACGGCGGCCAGAACCTGGTCATGGATATGCAACTTGATGGCGCGGCGGCCCTGAAGGTTCTGCTGAAGGACGTGCAGCGCGACTGCATTCATGACCACATGCTCCACGTGGATTTGCTGGAAATTTCGATGACCCGCAAACTGCGCATTGACGTCGCCCTCCGCCTGGTGGGCGAGCCGCAGGGCGTTACCCAGCAGGGCGGCATCCTGGAGCAGTTGCTGCGCACGGTGCAGATTGAGTGTCTCCCCGCGGATATCATCCAGGAACTGCCGCTGGACGTGAGCGCCATGAACCTGGACGAGAGCTTGTTTGTCCGCGACTTGAAAACTTCTCCCGCCCTCACCGTTCTGACCCCCGGCCATATCGCCGTGGCGTCCGTGCATCTGCCGGCGGCGGAAGAAGAAGTCAAGCCTGCCGAGGAAGAGGCGGCGGCTGAAGGCGCGGCGCCGGCGGAAGGCGAAGCGGCGGCGAAGGCGGAAGGCGCGGCGGAAGGGAAGCCGGCCAAGGACGGCAAGGAGCCCGCCAAGGATGCCAAGCCGGCGGCCAAGGATGCCAAACCGGCGGCCAAGGAGCCGGACAAGAAGGATAAGAAGGAGAAGAAATAATTGCCGTGAAATTCGCTTGGTCATGGCCGCCCTGGCGGGCGGGCCGGCCGGACGGCAAGGGCGGCATGGACATCAAATTGGTCGTGGGACTGGGCAATCCGGAGCCGCGTTACGCGGATACGCCGCATAACGTCGGGTTTGCCGTGGTGGACCATCTGGCCGGGCAATGGCAATGCCGGTTGCGCCGCAGTTGGCGCTGGCGCGCGCTGGTGGCCCGGCATGCCCGGGACAACCAGCCGGTCTGGCTGGTCCAGCCGTTGTCATACATGAACAACAGCGGCACGGTGGTGAGCGCGATCATGCGGCAGGCCGGCATCGCGCCGGCCAACCTGGTGGTGGTGCTGGATGACGCGGATTTGCCGCTGGGCCGCATCCGCGTGCGCGCCGGCGGCGGCGACGCCGGCCACCGGGGCTTGCGGTCGGTGCGGGAATGTCTGGGGAGCGCGGATTTTACGCGCATCCGTCTGGGAGTGGGCAGCGAAAACCGCGCCGGCAGCCTGGTGGATTATGTGCTGACCCGCTTCCCGGCGGCGGCGCGTCCGGCGGTGGCGCAAATGGTCGAACTGGCGGGCGCGGCGGTGTGCATGGTTTTGGATAAAGGTGCGGCGGCGGCGATGAACGAATATAATGCCCGGCAGATTTAACTCAAGGAGGTGGGCGGTGAAAAAATACGAGGGAATGTTTATTTTTCATCCGGTATCGGATGAACAGTTGGAGGAAAAGATCAACAAGGCCGGTGCGGAGATCACCAAGCTGGGCGGTAAAGTCGGCGCCGTGACCCGCATGGGACGCAGCTCCTTCGCCCGGCCGATGCACAAAAAGGATTCCGGCACCTACGTCCTGATGGCGTTTGAACTGGACCCGCTTCAGGTGGATGCCTTGCGCAAGCGTTACCGCCTGAACGACGATTTGATGCGGGCGCAGGTTTTCCTGGCCGTGGAGCACCGCGCGCCGCAAGCGGAAGCGCCGGCCGCGGCGGAACCCGCGACGGTCTGACGCCGCCGTGGCGGGATGCGGATGTTTTGAGATTTTTTAACAGGAGGTCAGATTGAAAAAAGCAAAAAGAATGCCACGTAAACCGCGCAATACCTTCGGGTTTTTTGCCGAGGAAAAACGGTCGCGCTATCTGCAGGGCATCACCCATGTGGATTACAAGGATCATGAATTGCTCCGGAAATTCATGACCGAGCAGGGCAAAATCATTCCTTGCCGCATTTCCGGCACCACGACCAAACAGCAGCGTCAATTGAAAAGCGCCATCCGGCGGGCGCGCACCGTGGGTTTGGTGATGTAAAGGCCGGTCAGGGGGATTTTGCTATGTCGCGCGAATTGATTTTAATGTCGGATGTTGACGGGTTGGGCCTGGAAGGCAACATCGTCAAAGTCAGCGAGGGGTATGCCCGTAATTATTTGATTCCCCGCAAGCTGGCCGTGCCGGTGGACAAGGCCGCCCTGCGGCGCCTGGAGAAAAACCGGAAGGAACGCGAGGACCGCCAGGGGCGGGAATTGGCCGCGGCGCGCGCCAAGGCCGAAGCCCTCGGACAGGTCTCCTGCACCATTACCGTCAAGGTGGGCGAGGGTGAAAAAATCTTCGGCTCGGTGACGGTGGCGGACATCATGGAGGCGCTGAAAGCCCAGGGCTTTGAACTCGAGCGCCGCCGCATCCTGCTGGCCGACCCCATCCGCGAGTTGGGCGTTTATAACGTCAAAATTCGCTTGCACCAGGAGGTCGAGGCGGTGGTGAAGGTGTGGGTCGTGGACGAGGCGCTGCCGCGCTGACCGCCGGCGCGCCGCCCGCAGGTTTGGAAAACATTGATCCGACGCGCCGGCCGTCCGCCGCGTCATCCACTCCCGGGAGTGTGTCATGCCGGTTGCCAATGCGCCAGTTGCCCCGTTAGCCGCCGCCGGCGGGCGCCGGCCGCTGTTCAGCGGCGATGCCGAACGCGGCGTGCTGGGGTCGATCCTGCTGGATTGGCAGAAGGTCCTGGATTTTTGCGTCGAAAAGCAGTTGACGGCGGATTCGTTTTATCTCCGCCCGCATCAGGTGGTCTTCGAGACCATGCTGGAGATGTCCCGCGACAGCCGGCCGATCGACGTGCTGACCCTCGGCGAGCGGCTGAATGCCGCCGGCCGGCTGGCGGAAGTCGGCGGCGTCACTTTCCTGAACCAGTTGCTCGACGCCACCCCCACCGCTGCCCATGCCGAATATTACGTGGATATTGTGCGCCAGCATCACCTGCTGCGCCGCATCGTGGACTGCGCCCGCTCCTCGGAAAGCACCTGCTACGCGTCCGAGGAGAGCGCCGACGCCATCCTGGCGCGCGTGGAACAGGATTTTTTCGATATCTCCGAGCAGCGCCATGACGCCATGATGCACTGGCCGCGCGCTGTGGACGCCTCGATGGAGGCGATTAATAAAATCCTCGACATGAAGAAGGGCATCACCGGGATTCCCACCGGCTACCCGGACCTGGACGAAAAACTGTCGGGCATGCATGCCGGGGAAATGATCGTGCTGGCCGCCCGGCCGTCCATGGGCAAGACTTCGCTGGCAATGAATATCGTGGAACACGTCGCCCTGGGCGCCACCGACCACCAGCCGCGCCCGGTCGCCATCTTCAGTCTGGAAATGTCGCGGGAACAGTTGATCATCCGCATGCTGGGAAGCCATGCGCGCATTCCCGCCCACCGCATTTCTTCCGGATATTTGACCACCGCCAATCACGGGCTGCTGATGCAGGCGGCGGATGTGCTGAAAAAAGCCCCGATTTACCTGGATGACACCGGCGGCCTCGATATCCTGGAACTGCGCGCCCGGGCCCGCCGCATGAAACGCAAATACGATATCGCCCTCTTCGTCATCGATTACCTGCAGTTGCTCAATTCCCACGAACACCGCCGCGACGGCCGGCAGTTGGAAGTCGCGCATATTTCCGGCTCGATCAAGAACATGGCCAAGGAATTGAAGGCGCCCGTGCTGGTGCTCAGCCAGTTGAACCGTTCGCCCGAAGCCCGCGACCGCGGCGAGCCGCGCCTGGCGGATTTGCGCGATTCCGGCTCCATCGAGCAGGATGCCGACGTCGTCTGCCTGCTGCGCCGGCCATCCAAGTACAACGATGACCAGGACGCCGCCGCCGGCATCAGCAACAAGGCCATCGTGGATATCGCCAAGCAGCGCAACGGTCCGACGGGCGAGGTGGAACTGGTGTTCCGTGATGAAATCATGCGTTTTGAAAGCCTGGCTAAAGGCGGCGCTTACAACGAAGAAATGGCGCCGGCCGCTCCGACCGGCCGGGAATCAAGGGAGTAATCATGCATTTTAAACTGCGTCAATCTCTGCCGGCGCTGGCTGGCATCCTGCTCTTTGCCGCGTCCCTGCCGGCCGCGGTCATCCGGGAAATCCGGGTGGAAGCCGTGGATGTGCATTTCAACGACCGGGATTTCATCATGGCCGCCACCCAGGTCAAGCCGGGCGACACCGTGGACCAGCGCCGCATCTCCCGCGATGTCAAAAACCTGATGGAAACCGGCCGCTTCTCCTTCGTGGACTCGGAATTGGTCGCCGCCGGGGCGGATTTCGACCTGGTTTACCGCGTGGCCGTCAAGCCCCGCCTGGAAAAGCCGGTCACCGTCGAAGGCGCCGAGGCCATGGGCGAACGCCACATCCGCAAGTGGCTGGAATTGGAGCCGGGCGACGCGGTGGACGACGCGATCCTGAGCATGCGTTCCCGCAAGGTGCGCGACGAATACCACCAGCGGTTTTATCCCGATGTCAAGTTGACCTGGGAAATCATCACCGAGCCCAACAGCGGCTTCGCCCGGGTGATTTACCGCGTGGACGAAGGCGGCCGCGCCACGCTCCGCCGCGTGAAATTCACCGGCAATACCTACCAGCCCCCCGGCTTCACGGAGCGGTTTGTGGCCGGGATGCACCGGCGCGAAGCCGTCGCCGAAGCCTCGGTGCCGCCGGAACAGTTGGAGGCCGTCATGCAGCCGCGCCTCTGGCACATTTTTTCCTTCTTCACCAAGCGCGGCATGTACAACGCCGACGATCTGGACGCCGACCGCGACGCTTTGCGCGCGCTCTACCTGAACCGCGGTTACCTGGACGCGCAAATCGGCCGCCCGGAAGTCGTTTATTACCAGCCGCGCAAGCTCGCGGCGACTTTCCCCATCACCGAGGGCCCCCAGTACCGGCTGGGCGAAATCAAATTGCAGGACCATACCCGCTTCCCGACCGAAGACTTGCAGGCGCTCGTCAAGCTCCGCCCGGGCGATATCGCCGGCATGGGCGCCATTAACCGCACCGCGGAAGCGCTGCGCGATTATTACTGGAACCGCGGTTACATGCGCGCCGCCGTCCGCCCGCGCTTGCGGCCCCGGCCGGCGGCGCCGGTGGTGGACGTGGATTTCCAGTTCAGCGAAGGCGACGTGGTCAACATCCGCTACGTGGACATCCGCGGCAACACCCGCACCAAGGAACAGGTTATCCGCCGCGAATTGGTGGTGTATCCGGGGGAGCTTTACAATATGGTCAAGGTGCGGCAGAGCGAGCGCATCCTGCAGAACCTGGGCTTCTTCTCCAATGTCAGCAGCTACCCGCGCGAGACGGGCGAGGCTTTCCGCGACGACCTGGTGTTTGAGGTCGAGGAAACCCGCACCGGCCAGTTCATGGTAGGCGCCGGCTATTCCAGCATTGACGAGATCATCGGGTTCGTGGAAGTATCCCAGGGCAACTTCGACCTGTTCGGCTGGCCGCGTTTCACCGGCGGCGGCCAGAAATTGCGGCTGCGCGCGCAAGTCGGCAGCGAAACCGAGGAATACCTGATTTCGCTGGTCGAGCCCTGGTTCCTGGGGCGCAAGCTTTCGCTGGGCGGGGAACTCTACCGCACCGTCCGGAAAAACCTGAGCGATTACTACAACGAGCGGCGCCTGGGCAGCGCCGTGACGCTCGGCAAACCGTTGAAAGGTTTTTTCCAACGCGCCAACCTGCGTTACGGCCTGGAGGAAATCACCATCTACGATGTGGCCACCAATGCCGTCCAGCGCATCAAGGATGAGGATGGCAGCCGCATGGTCAGTTCCCTCAAGCTCACCCTGATCCATGACACCCGCGACAACTTCTTCGTGCCGACCCGCGGCGTGCGCACCACCCTCGCCAGCCGCCTGACCGGCGGGCCGCTGGCCGGCGATGTGGACATGTACGGGTTGGAAGCCGACACTTCCGCCTATTACCCGCTCTGGTTCGGCCATGTCTTCAACCTGCGCGGCTGGGCCGCCGTGGTGCAGGAATACGGCAAGGACGACGATGTGCGCATCTTCGACCGCCTGTCGCTGGGCGGCGCGCGCACATTGCGCGGGTTCAAGTACCGCCATGTCAGCCCCTACGAGGAGGGCGAACCGATCGGCGGCAAGACCGCCGCCCTGGCGGCGGCGGAATACAGCGTGCCGATCACCCGCAAAATTTTGCGCGCGGCGGTTTTCTATGAATTGGGCAACGTCTGGATGGACGCCTACGAGATGGATTCGTCGTACTGTTCCGATATCGGCATTGGCGCGCGGCTGGATATCCCGGGGTTTCCCATCCGCGTCGATTACGCCTGGCCGCTGGAAATCAGCGGCGACGTTGAGCGCACTTCGGCGCGCTTTAATTTCTGGCTGGGGTATGGATTCTAATAAGGAGCAATCATGATGCGTGGCAACCTGGTATGGGCTTTGGCGGTCACCGCGGGCGTTTTGTCCGGCGCGCTGGCGCCGGCGGCCGCGGGCGCGGATTTGAAACTGGCGACGGTGTCCATGGAGCGCCTGTTCGACGAGTATCACCGCACCCAGACGTTTAACGCCGATTTGAAGAAGCGCGCGGCGGCGCTCGAGGGCAAGCGCGACCAGTTGGTGCTGGAGGCCAAGTCCCGGCAGCGCGCGTTGGAAACCGTGGCGGAGGAGGCGCGCGACCGGTCGCTGAGCGACAGCGAGCGCGACCGCAAGAAACGCGACGCCGAGGAGGCCTATGCCCGCGCGCGCAGCGCCGAGGAGGCGGTGGTGGAATTTGACCGCAGCGAAAAACGCCGGTTCAGCGAGGAAATGCGCGAAGCCCAGCAGGAGCTGGTCAAGGAAATCCGCGCGGTGATCCGCGAATACGCCGCCCAAAAAGGATTTACGCTGGTGCTGGATGTTTCCGGGAAAACGCTCAACGGCGTGGAGGCGGTGGTTTACAGCGATCCGGGCTTCGAGATCACCGGGCCGGTGCTGGAAATCCTGAACAAGAAAGGCAAATGATATGTCAGCGCGCTTGACCGTGGCGGAAATCGCCCAGCGCCTTGAAGGCCGGCTCGAAGGCGACGGGCATGTGGAAATCACCGGCCTCGCGGGCATCCGCGAAGCCCAGCCGGGCCAGTTGAGTTTTGTGGCCAACCCCCAGTACGCCGCCGCCGCCGCCGCCACGCGCGCCAGCGCGGTGATTGTCGCCGCGGATTGGTCGCGGCCCTGTTCCGCGGCGCTGATCCGCGTGCGCAATCCCGACAAGGCCTTTGCCCTGGCCGCCCAGTGGTTCGCCCCCGCGCCGCCCCCGCCGCTGACCGGCGTGCATCCCACGGCCATCGTCGCGCCGGACGCCCGGTTGGGCGACGGCGTGGCCTTGGGCCCGTTTTGCGTGGTCGAAGCGGGCGCGCGCATCGGCGAGCATACCGTCATCAGCGCCGGCTGCTACATCGGGCATGGGGTGGCCATCGGCGCCAACTGCCGCTTGTATCCCCATGTCTCGATCCGCGAACATTGCCGCCTGGGCGACCGCTGCATTCTGCATAACGGCGTGGTGATCGGCAGCGACGGCTTCGGCTATATCCAGGAAGGCGCGATCCGCCGCAAAATCCCCCAAATCGGCATCGTGGTCATCGGCAACGATGTCGAAATCGGCGCCAATGTCACCGTTGACCGCGCCCGGTTCGGCCAGACGATCATCGGCAATGGCGTGAAGATCGACAACCTGGTACAGATTGCGCACAACGTGATCATTGGCGACAACGCCGTGATTGTCGCCCAGGTCGGCATCTCCGGCAGCACCACGATCGGCGAACGCACCATCCTCGCCGGCCAGGTGGGGATCGCCGGCCATTTGACCATCGGGTCGGATGTGATCATCGGCGCCCAGTCCGGGGTGAGCAAAAACATCCCGGACAAATCCTTTGTGCTGGGCAGCCCGGCCCAGCCTTACGAAAAGACGGCGAAAATCCACGCGCTGACCATGCGCCTGCCGGACTTGAAGGATAAGTTGGCGGCCTTGGAGCAGCGCATCGCGGCCCTGGAACAGCCGGCCGCCAAAAAGACGCCGCCCGCCTGAACCGGCCGGCGGCGGTTCAACTGCGCTGCAATCGCCAGTTGCCCCACGCCTGGACCTCCGACATCAGTTCCTGGCCTTCCCGGCCTTTCCAGTAAACGCGGTGCTGGTCGCCGTAAGGCGTGTAATCCGCCGGCACGCGCTCCCACCAAGGCTGGGCCGGCGACCGCCGGGCGCCCGCCGCCGGCAGCGGCGCGGAAGGCTGGACCACGCAGACGTTGAATTTCAATGTGTCGCCCGGGCGCAAACCCGAATCCGGGTCGGCGTTGCGCCGGCGCAGCGCGGCCAGGGGCAGGGCGAGCATGACGGCATACCCGCGCGGGGTGGGGCGGACGGCATGCCGGAAAACCATCCCGGGGAATTGGCTTTCCTTCGGCATCCAGACATTGCCCTGCGCATCCACGGAGATTTCAAACGATTCGGGCGTGAAGTTGATGTGTTCCAGGCGCGGATTGGCGGCAAACAGGAACCGCACCGCGTCGCACTTTTGCATGGACAGCAGCCCATGCCACCCCGCGCGCGTCTGGCTGACGACATCCGCCAGGATGTAAAGCAGTCCGCCGGCATGCATGGCGCGCACGGTGTAGGAGCAATAACCGTGCCGGAATGCCGCCGGATAACGCTCCCGGGCGTAGTCGTAATTGGCGTCCTGCGAGACCTGGATCGCCGGAATCTTTTGCCAGGCGCCGGCCTGGACGTCGGCGTCCACCGCCACCGGTTCGCCCCGGCGCACGATATAATCGGCGCGGATTAGCCGCGCGCCGGCGAGCCGCGCGGGCTTTGAGCTTTGCGCGGCTGAACGCGCGCCGCCGCGCCGCAGGCTGGCGCCGTGCCGGCGCATCCACCGGCCGATGGTCCGCAGGCGCCGGACTTCCTCGGTCCGCAATTGCCCGTCCGGGCGCGGGCCGACATTCAGCAGCAGGTTGCCGCCCAGGCCGACGGTGGCGCGCAGCAATTCCACCAGCTTCTCCGCCGGCCGGAAATCCGCCGGCCGCTCGTGCCGGCAATAGCCCCAGGACTGCCCGGTCATTGTGTGGCAGGCTTCCCAGGGGATGGGCCGGCCGTTGTACAGCGGCGGCGCATGCGGGGTCATTTGCTCCGGCGTGATGAAATCCGGGTGGTTGCCGGTCAGGCGGTTGTTGATGAGGATGTCGGGCTGGCACTTGCGGATTTCCCGGCCGATCGGTCCGCCGTCGAAAATCGGGTCGCGCCCGTCAAACCACAGGATGTCAATCTTGCCGTAATTGGTGAGCAACTCGCGCAACTGGCCGACCATGTATGCCTGGTACCTGGCCAGGTCGGGCTGGCGGGCGTTGGGCTCCAGGCGCACCAGCGGGAAATCCGGGGGCAAGGGATAGTGCTGGTGGTGCCAGTCCTTGATCGAGTAATAAATCCCAACGCGCAATCCTTCCGCGCGGCAGGCGTCCACGTATTCCCGCACCAGGTCGCGCCGCGCGCCCGCATGCATGGACGTGTATTTGGTCAGCTTGGAATCGAACAGGCAAAACCCGTCATGATGCTTGGCGGTCAGCACCATGTAACGCATGCCGGCTTCGCGCGCCAGGCGCGCCCATTGCCGCGGCGCGCCGGGCCGGGGCTTAAACAGCGGCAGCAGTTTTTCGTACTCCCGGATTTTGACGCGCTCGGAGAACATGACCCATTCCCCGCGCGCCGGGATGGCGTACAGGCCGAAATGGATAAACATGCCGAATTGGGCCTCACGCCACCACTGGCTGCGCGCCGCCGCGGCGGCCGGATGCGGTTCAAAATTGCTTTTCATCTTGCTCCTTCAGGATGGGATGCGCGCTCAATGGCGGGTTGGAAATTCCTGGCGCCGCAGACGCGGCGCGCTCGCCTGATTGTAACCGGCGAAAAAAGCCTGCGTGTCCGCCGGGCCGGCCCAGCCCCGGCTGGCCAGGCAATCGCCCACCCGGAACAAATCGCGCCCGGCGCGGCGGCGGGAGACGCGCCAGTGTTTGTGGACGCCGTCCAGGTCCACTGCCCACATGTCGGATGGGGCGGCGCCGGCCATGACATTTTCATATTTCAAGTCGCGGTTGGAATAGTTCCGCGCGTGAAACATGGCCGCCAGCCGGCCGTAGGCGGTCAGCAGCGCCGCGCGTTCCGCCGGGGGCAGGTCCGGTCGCGCCAGGCGGTCCTGCAAGGGCTGCGCGTCCAGCGCCACGGCGATCAGATATTCCGCCCGCCGCCGTCCGCCGCGCCATTGCGCGCTCCAGGCCAGCGCCGGCGCGGTGGGAATGCCCGCCGCGCCTAACTGCCGGGCGAGGTCGAAGTTCCGGCGCGCCCGGGGCGGCCGCAGGGAAAAGCGCCAGCCGCCCGGCCGGCCGCGGCGCGGCCAATGCGCCTTGATCACCAGCCCGTCCAGGGCGGTGACGCGGCAGCCGTCATAGGCCTTCAATTCCCGGCCGGGGCCGCTCGTTTCCACGAACGGCGCCGGGCCGGCCGCTGCCGGCTGCCAATGGCGTTGCAGCCATTGAACCAGCCGGCCGGCCTGCGCCGGATCGGCCTGCCAGGCCAGGCCGCCCTGCCGGATCGAGATGGCCGGCGCCGGGATGCGCCGGCGCAAACCGCCGGCCAGCAACAGCGCCAGCATCATGCCGGTGGCCAGGAGCGAGTCGGTGAAATCGGCTTCCGTGCCGAACCAGATGCCGGGTTTGCGGGCGGGATTGAAATCCGTGAAAAAGTGGTGGAATTTAATCACCCAAACCCAGGCGGCATGCGCGCCGATGCTCTGCCAGATCGAGCCGGTCCGCTCCAGGAAGGCGCATAAAACCACTCCCAGCAAAGTCAGATTGCAGAAACGCAGGATGAACGCGTCCGTCCGCGGAACATTGGCAAAGGTATCCAGGTAAACCCGCCAGACGGCGGCCGCCGGGGACACGCCCTCGAACGCTTCCGGCGTGGGACTCAGAAAATGCGCGAGCGCGAAAATCGCGCTGGAAAACAACGCCGCCGGCCAGACCCGCCAGAGGCGCGTGCATACCCGGAACAGGATTCCGCGGCAGATGATTTCCTCCAGCAGGCCGACGGAAATGCCGGAAAGCAGGTAGGAAAAGGTCCGGTAAGGCATGACCGACCAGTCCGCCGGGAGGGTGATGATCCGGATATCCAGCAGTCGCGCGGCCAGGCTCATGCCCCCCAGCGTCGCCAGGCCGATGAGTATGCCCCAGGCGATTTGCCGCCGCCACTGCGGGCTGACGGCCCGGTCCGGGTCGGCGCTGAATCCGCAGTCGCGCCCGCCGCGCCAGCCGGCGATTTTCAAAAAATAGCCCAGGAAAATCAGGCCGATGACAAAGATGCACCGGCGCATTACCCGGTCCGCTCCCTTGTCGAGCAGGTAAGCGCCCACCGGCCCGTCCAGCCGGACGGCGCCTTGCATGATCAACACCGCCGCCAGCGCCGCCGTCCCGATCCCGACCGTCAGGAACAGGACCATCAGGATAATGATCTGCCAGGGGCTGGCCGGTCGCAACGCCTGGTTTGATTTATGCATAAGATCAAATTTCAAAACTCTCAAAACCTCTGCGCCGCCGCCATTGCCTGCAATTTATGGTAGATGGATTCCGCGATATATTGCAATCCCTGCTGGCGGAAATGTATGCCGTCGCCGGAAAAATACGGGTCGAATTCCGGACCGGCGCCCAGGGCATGCAGGTCCAGCAGGTCGGCCCCGGTCTGCGCGGCCACCTGCCGGGTCAATTCCGCGTATTCGTCATGCACGGCGTTGAAATCAATCCTGGCCGCGGCTTCGGCAAATTTGTACTGGTTGGCCTCCACCTCGCGGCGCGGCGCCGTGATCAGCAACGGGCGCGCCCCGGCCGCCCGGATGTCCTTCACGAATTCGGTCAGGATCGCCGCGTATTCGCCCGGCGGCACGCGGAATCCGGCTTCCTCCCGTACCGGCCGGCCATTGTGGCCGTTGGCAAACAGGTTGAACAACAGCATGAAGCAGCGCTTGTTCTTCAGGATGTTGTAGAGCGTGCCATGCCAGCGGCTGACCTTCATGGCCATGCGGTTGCGGTCGGTCTGCATTTCCAGCCAGTGATCGTTCCAGCCGTAATACAGGGTGACAATGTCGGGCCGCAGTTGGCGGGCCTGGGTTTTGAACACTTTTAAACCCTGGGCCGACGAATACCCGTAAACCGCCATATTGAAGGCCTCCCAGCGGTTGGATGTCGGGGGCGCCACCGCCAGCAGGTTGTGCAGCAACTGGCTGTAGGGCGGGTGGCCTTGCGCGGTGACCGAATCGCCCATGCAGATGACGCGCGTGATGCCCGGCTGTTTGACGGGGTCAACCTCGCGGTCCCGGTAGCCCAGGCGGTTGATGACGATCCGGTCATAACGCTTGCCGGGACGGAACTTCCAGAGCAATTCCGGGTCGGAATACCCCTCGTCGCGTTCGGTATGGCCGTCGGCGTCCGTGGTTTCGAAGATGACCGGCGCCATTTCCACCTTGAAATCCGATTTCGCCAGGGTCCATTCCAGCGCGCCGACCATGATGTATAAGGTTGCCAGCGCCAGGATGATCTGGCGCGGCACGAGGCCGTCCAGCAGACTGCGGATTTCCCGCCCCTGCCGGCGGGCGTGCAGTTTGACCGCGATGCGCGCCGCCAGCAGCAGCGCCACCGCCAGCCAGGGCTTGAAATTGGCGTTGACGGTGAGGTGCAATGGCCCCGCGCGCAACTGCAGCGGATTCATAAGCCAGGCGGCGGGGAGGATCAGCATGGCGGCCAGGCCGGCCCAGTCCAGGATGGAAAGCAACACAGCCTGCCAGCCGCGCGCCGGCCGGCGGGTGGATGTTGGATTGGCGTCTTGCATCAGAAAAGCGTGTAAATGAACGGCGCTACGGCCTGGCTGCTGACGATCAGCAACGCGATCAGCAGCAGCATCAAAACGACCGGGATGATCCACCACTGTTTCTGGCGCCACGCGAAACCGAAAAATTGTTTAATCAATTCCAGCAGGTGTCTGAAAAACATAATCTTTGCCCTTGCTTTTAATCCAGCACGTAATCCTTGCGCCAATCGGCCGTGTCGGTCCATGGCGGCTGTGCCGCTTTGGTTAATATATGCGAGCCTAAGACCAGGCAATCCATCTCCGTACGCATGAAACAGCGGTAGGCATCGTCCGGCGTGCAGACGATTGGCTCGCCGCGCACATTGAAGGAGGTGTTGATGATCACCCCGTAGCCGGTCAGCGCTTCAAAGGCCTTGATCAGGTCGTAATATTCCGGGTTTGTCGCCCGGTTGACCGTCTGTACGCGGGCGGAGTAATCCACGTGGGTGATGGCCGGGATGTCCGAGCGCGCCTGCTTGATGCGCTCGCGCAAGGGCAGGCTGGCGGCGGCGGCCTTGTTGAGGCAGCGCGCTTCCTGCACCTGCGCCACCAGCAGCATGTAGGGCGATGGCCGGTCCAGGTCGAAAAAGTCGCCGACGCGCTCCTCCAGGCAGGTGGGGGCGAAGGGCCGGAACGATTCGCGGTACTTGATTTTCAAATTCATGGTGGACTGCATTTGCGGCGAACGGGCGTCGCCGATAATCGAGCGGTTGCCCAGGGCGCGCGGGCCGAACTCCATCCGCCCCTGCACCAGCCCGATCACCTGCTGGCCGGCGATGAGCTGCGCGATGCGTTGCGCCCGCTGCGCCGGGTCCGGCAGATATTCGGCGGGATAGCCCCGGGCCTTCAGGTAGTCGCCGATTTCATCATCGCCGAAGGCCGGGCCGAGATAGGCGCCGCGCATGGCGTCGTGCTTGCCGTCCGGCGCGCGCGGTCCGCCGCACATCTGGTGCCAGACGTCCAGCGCCGCGCCCAGCGCCCCGCCGGCGTCGCCGGCGGCGGGTTGAATCCAGATGTCGGCGAACGGCCCCTCGCGCAGCAGGCGGCCGTTGGCCACGCAATTCAACGCCACGCCGCCGGCCAGGCAGGCGTATTTGCAGCCGGTGGCCTGGTGCGCAAAACGCGCCATGCGCAGGACCACTTCCTCCGTCACATCCTGGATGGAACGCGCCATGTCCATTTCGCGTTTCGAGATTTCTGATTCCGCCGAACGCGGCGGGCCGTCAAACAACTTGTCAAAACGCTGGTTGGTCATGGTCAGCCCGTCGAGGTATCCGAAGTAATCCAAGTTCAGCCGGAACGAGCCGTCCTCCTTGAGGTCCAGCAGATTGTCCAGGATGCGCTGCCGGTAGACCGGCTCGCCGAACGGCGCCAGCCCCATCAGCTTGTATTCCCCGGAGTTGACCTTGAAGCCCGTGAAGTAAGTGAAGGCCGAATACAACAGGCCCAACGAATGCGGGAAACGCAGTTCCTTCAATACCCGCAGGCGGTTGCCCTGGCCATGGCCGATGGTGCTGGTGGCCCACTCGCCCACGCCGTCCAGCGTCAGAATCGCGGCCTCCGGGAACGGCGAGGGGAAAAAGGCGCTGGCGGCGTGCGACTCATGGTGTTCGGGAAAATACAGCTTGTAGCCCGCGATGCCCAACTGCGCCAGGGTCCGCTCGATTTCCAGGGGAATCCACAACTTGCGGCGCAGCCAGAGCGGCACCGCCATCATGAACGAATTCAGCCCGCGCGGCGCGACGCTGAAATAGGTTTCCAGGATGCGCGCGAATTTCGTGATGGGCTTGTCGTAAAACGCCACCGCGTCCAATTGCCGGCCCGTGATACCGCCGGCTTGCAGGCAGTAGCGCACCGCGTGGATGGGGAACCCGGCGTCGTGTTTCTTGCGGCTGAACCGCTCCTCCTGCGCTGCGGCGACAATCTCGCCATCGCGCACCAGGGCGGCCGCGGAATCGTGATAAAATGCGCTGATGCCGAGGATGTTCATGCT
>CAZYXU010000002.1:0-93067 GCA_964650945.1 uncultured Verrucomicrobiota bacterium
CGTAGCTTTAGCGAAGGCGGGTGGCTAATCCCTCCATCCGCTTATCCGGTTCCGTGGTAAATAATTCCATCTTCTTTGTGGCTTGGCGCCTTTGCGAGAAAATATTGCGGTTTTCCGTGAGATGCTACTGAACAAATTTCAAAACTCACGTTTTGAAAGAATTCAGGATTCAACCCCGGCATCATCTTCGTCATCGCTGCGCCAACGGCCGTGGCGGCAGATGCCGCGCTTGGAACCATCCACGAATTCCGCCAGTTCCAAGGCCGGACCGGCGGAAAACTCGCCGCGGATGGCGGCCACCGCCTGGGTGACATTCAAGCCTGAAAGGTAGAGCATCCGGAAGGCGCGTTTCAGCGCCAGGCGTTCCGCCGGCGGCATGCCGGCGCGCCGCAATCCCACCACATTCAGGCCACCCACCTGATTGGATCGCAAGCCCAGCGCCGTGCAAAACGGCGGGACATCCTTGCTGACGCCGCACCCGCCGCTCAGCATGGCCAGGCGACCCACACGGGTGAATTGATGGATAAGGCAATTGCCGCTGATAAAGGCGCGCGGGCCGACTTCCACATAGCCGGCCAGCAGGGCGCCATTGGCCAGAATCACGTGATCGCCCAGGCACGCATTGTGGCCGACATGGCTGTTGGCCATCAGGAAGCAGTCCGGCCCGATTTCGGTGGCCGTGCCGGGCTTGGTACCGCGATGCACCGTCACCCCTTCCCGGATCACGCAGCGCGCGCCAATGCGCACATAACTTTCCAGACCGCCAAACGCCAGGTCCTGCGGCAGATCGCCCAGGACGGCATGGGGATGCACGCGGCAGCCGGCGCCCAGGGTTGTATGTTTTAAGATCACCGCGTGGGGGCCGATCACGGCGTGGTCGCCAATCTGCACGTTTTCCTCGATCACCGCCAGCGGCCCGACCGTCACCTCGGCGCCCAATTCCGCCCGGGCGCTGACCAATGCCGTCGCATGTATGCTCATAGGAATCCTTGTGATTTCACCCGGTTTTTTGGATTTGAAATGCGCGCATCATAGGCGATTTGCCGGGCGGAATCAATTGTTTTTCAACCGAAGTCCACCAGGCCGTTTTCGCGCACGCTGACAAATTCCCGGCATTCCGCGCTGCCGCCGCGCCCCAGCACCACGTGGTCCAGCACGCGGATCGAGAGGATTTTGCCGGCTTCCACCAGTTGCCGGGTGATCTGCAAATCCTCGGCCGAAGGCGTCGGATCGCCTGAAGGGTGGTTATGGGCCAGCACCACGGCAGCGCTGGCAGCGTGGATGGCGGCGCGGAACACCTCGCGCGGATGCACCAGGCTGGCGTTCAGCAAGCCGCGGCTCACCTCAACAGGTTTACCCTGCAGACGGTTTTTGGTATTCAGCAGCAGCACCCAGAATGTTTCACCCGGTAAAGTCCTGGCCGACTCGCGCAGCACCGCCGCGACATCGGCGGGCGTGCGGATGGCCGGCGCCGCGCCCAGTTTTTCCGCCGCCAGCCGCCGGCCCAACTCCAGCGCCGCCTTCAACACCTGGGCCTTGACCGGCCCCACCCCGGGCCCGCGCAATTCCCGCTCGGAGGCCGTGGCCAAGGCCGAGAGCGACCCGTATTGCCGCAAAAGCCGCCGCGCCAGCTCCAGAACATTCAACCCGCGCATACCGCTGCGGAGGATGATGGCCAGCAGCACTTCATCCTCCACCGCATCCACGCCGAAACGATCCAGTAATTCGCGGGGCCGCTGACATACCGGCAGGTCCTGCAACCGGTACTCCATCGCCACCGGTTTCGGAGGTGTATCAGGCGTCGCTGGCATCTTGCACCTTGATTTCCGTCGGCCCATGCTGCTCCCAATATGCCTGCACCAGGTCCGTCCGTTTTTCCACGGACATCGCTGCATCAATCTCCAGCCAATCCACGCGCAACTTGTGGCGGAACCAGGTCATCTGCTTCTTGGCCAGCCGGCGGGTGCGCGCGGCGATGCGCTCCATGGCTTCCGCCGCCGTGCATTCCCCGCGCAAGCAGGCCGCGGCTTCGGCATACCCGATGGCCTGCCCCGCGGTCGGCGCTTCCGCCAATCCGGCCGCCAACAATGCACGCGTTTCCTCGAGCAAGCCGGCATCAAACATGCCCCGGACACGCGCCGCAATCGCCGCCTGCTGCTGCGCCGGCGGCAGGCGCAGCCCCGGAATCGGCGCCGGGGGCGGCAATTCGCCGGCCGGCGCGCCTACCGCCGCGGCCGGGACGGCGCGCGCCAATTCCAGCGCCCGGATCAGCCGCCGCGGGTTGCGCGGATCAGCCAGCCGCGCGTAGCGCCCCGGATCCAGCGCCCGCAGCCGGGCGGCCAGCGCCGCGGCGCCGCCCGCCCGGACAACCGCTTCCGCCTCCGCCCGCCAGGCCGGGTCGGGAGGCGGACGGCATTCCAGTCCGCGCAAAAGGCATTGCAGATACAAGCCGGTGCCGCCGACCACGATCAACGGCTGACAGCGCGCGGCCGCCTGACGGGCGGCCGCGCCCGCCGCCTGGTAAAACAGATTGAGATTGCAGGGCTCCCCCGGCGCGACCAGGTCAATCCCGGCATAGGGCACTTCCGCGCGTTCCGCCGGCGTCGGCTTGGCAGTGCCGATATCCAGTCCGCGGTACACCAGCATGGAATCGGCTGAAAGGATGGCGCCGCGCATGCGCCGCGCCAGGCAATGCGCCACAGCCGACTTGCCGGTCGCCGTGCAGCCGGTCAGAAAAAATGCGTACACACCTTGGTTCCGCTACAAACAAGTTTCAACCTTCCGCCCCGGCCGGCGCCTGCGCGCCGCGCCAGGCGGAAATCAAATACACCGCCACCCCTAAAAAAATGGCGGCATCCGCCAGGTTGAAGGTCGGCCAGTGGTGGTGTCGCCAGTATACGTCCAGAAAATCCACCACCCAGCCCAGGCGGACCCGGTCAATCAAATTTCCCAGCACGCCGCCCAACATCAACCCGAGCGCCAGGCGGTGAACGCGCCGGGCATCCACCAGCCAGCGGTAGCAAACCGCGATCAGTACCAATGCCAAGAGCGAAAAAATGGTCAGCCAGGCGTTTTGGTGCTGCAAAGTTCCCCAAACCGCGCCGGTGTTGCGGGTGTGGGTCAGATTAAAAAAACCGGGCAGCAGCGCCACAGCCTGCCCCAAGATCAGATGCGCCTGCACCAGGTGCTTGGCCAGTTGATCCAGCCCGACAATCACCAGGGTCAGCGCCAGCGTAATCACTCATCCTCCGCCGCCGGTTCCGGCTGATTTTTTTCGCTGACCGCGAAAAGCGCCGAAGCATCCGCCGCGCGTACACGCTTACGGTCGAGCTCGGAACGCGACTGGCAGGTGACGCACATGCGTGAATACGGCAGCGCCATCATGCGGGATTTTTCGATGGCGCATCCGCAGCTTTCACATTTGCCGTAGGTGCCGATGGCCAGGCGGTTCAAGGCCTCATCGATTTCAAAGACGATTTCCTGGCCGGAGCTGACCCGGGTCAGGGCAAAATCCCGGTCGTAATTATCCGTCCCCTGCTCTTCCGAACGGAAATCGATCTCGGCATCATTTTTCGTGCGGTTAAGATTATCGGTCGCCAGAAAGTTGATCTGGCCGGTAATCCGCTCGCGGAGTCGGAGCAGGGCATCGCGCATGCCGCTGTAATCAGAATGTTTTTTCCGCGGAGCGGCAGCCGGCTTGTTATGGTCCGCGGTTTTTCTGACGGCGGACTTGGCCGGGCGCTTGGCGGTTTTTTTTACCGTTTTCCGCGCAACATTTTTAGCGGTTTTTTTCAGGATTTTTTTTGCCATATCACACCTCTATCTTTCATAGTCCGATTATACCGCGAACGCTTGCATAATGCAATCAACTTCCAGGACGGCTGACGGCGACGCGGAACTGCCGTCCGCCAATTTCCTCCTCCGCCTCGGCATCGCCGCTGCCGGCGGGAATATCCGCCAATTCCGCCAGGGCCAGTTCCGCCAGCCGGTCCCGCCACGATTGGGGCAGGGCGCCGGCAATGCCGAGCCGGATCCGGTCGCTGACGGCGTATCCGGCGCGTTTACGCAAATCCTGAATCAGGCGGTTCAACTCGTTCGCCACACCCTCCTCCAGGAGCGCCGGCGTCAGTTGGCGATCCAAGGCGACGAGCACGCCGCGGTCGGCCATCACCTCGGCGCCATCGCGGCCGATGTAATTAATTGCCACCTGGCTGCGTTCCAGCATCCATTCATGCCCGTCTTCAAAAACAACGATTTTCCCGTCCGCCTCGCGCACCTGGCCGGCCTTGGCGGCCCGGATGATGCGCTGGGTATCGCGGCCCCACCGCGGGCCGATGTTCCGGGCGTCGGGGGTTACCCGCAAAACCGCCAATTCCGAATAATCGCGCAGCATGACGATGTTTTTGACGTTCAATTCGTGGGCGACGACTTCCCGCTGCGCGGCCGTCAGGCGCGCCTGCATTTCCGGCGGCACCACCACCGACAGGGCGGCCAGCGGCTGGCGCACCCGCAGGCCAAGCTGTTGGCGCAAGGACAGGCCCAGCGACACCACCAGGCGCGCCAGGCGCGTCTCCTCCACCAACTCCGCATTGGCGTAATCCGCCGGAATGGCGGGCCAATCTGCCAGATGCACCGATGCGGTCCCGCTCAAATTGCGGTAAATCACATCGCTGACAAACGGCGCCGCCGGCGCCAGCAGTTTGGCGGTATTGATCAGCACATAATACAACGTATCGTAAGCGGCGCGCTTGTCGGCCGTCAGCCCGCCGCCCCAGAAGCGCGCGCGCGACTGGCGGACATACCAGTTGGTGAGATCGTCGAGAAAATCGAGTACCGGCGCCAGCGCATGATTCAGGTAAAACCCCCGGTAAGCCTCCGTGACCTTGTGCGCGGCCGCCTGCAGGACCGCCAGAATCCACCGATCGAGCGGGTGGTCGGGCCGGGGCGCGTTGGCGGGATCGCCGGTGTAGCCGTCAATATTGGCATACGTCACGAAAAAGGAGTAGGCGTTCCAGAGCGGCAGCAGCACCCGGCGCACTTGTTCCGGCACGCCGGCATCCTTGAAACTCATATCATCCATCGCCACCGCGGGCGAATTCAGCAGGTACAGGCGCAGCGCATCCGCGCCATGGCGGTCAATCAACTCCATCGGGTCAGTGAAATTTTTGCGCGACTTGGAAATCTTGGTCCCGTCCGCCGCCAGCAGGGTGCCGTGCACCAGGCAATTTTTAAAGGCGGCGCGGCCCAGCAAGGCGACGCCGAGAACGTGCAGGTAATAAAACCAGCCGCGAATCTGTCCGGGGTACTCGATGATGAAGTCCGCGGGGAAATGCTTTTCGAACCATTCCCGGTTTTCAAACGGATAATGACATTGCCCGAACGGCATGGCGCCGGATTCGAACCAGCAATCCAGCACTTCCGGCACGCGCCGCATCCGCCCGCCGCAGCCTGCGCAGACCGGCTGGACCTGGTCCAGATGTTCCTTGTGCAGGTCGTTGATTTCCCGGCCGGCGGCCGCGGCGATTTCGGCGCGCGACCCCAGCACCAGCCGCCGGCCGCAGGCCGGATTTTCGCAAATCCAGACCGGGATTGGCGTACCCCAGTAGCGCGAGCGGGAAATATTCCAATCGCGCGCGCCCGCCAGCCACTTGCCGAAACGGCCATGCTGGACGTGTTCCGGCACCCAGTGGATTTGCTCGTTCAGCCGCAGCAGGTCCGGCTTGATTTTTTCCACGGCAAAATACCATGCATCCATCGCCCGGTAGATCAGCGGCGCGCGGCAGCGCCAGCAATGCGGATAGTTATGCTCCAGCGTGCGGTGCGCCAGCAGCAGGCCGCGTTCCTTGAGGATGCGGATCAGATCGCGGTTGCAATCGTGGACGTTGCGCCCGGCAAAATCCGGAACCTCCGCCGTGAAGCAGCCGCGGGCATCCACCGGGTTCCGCACCCCCACCCCGTGGCGCTTGCAGAGCCAGTAGTCATCCTCGCCGAAAGCCGGGGCGCAATGCACAATCCCCACGCCGTCCGTCAGCGTCACAAAATCCGCCGGCAGGATGCGAAAACCACCCTGCTCCGCCTGGTCCTGGAAATACGGGAACAACGGTGTGTAACACCGGCCGACCAGTTCCTGGCCGGCGAACCGGGCGACAATCCGGGGCTGAGCGCCGAAAACCGCGGCCCACTGCGGCAGGAGCGCCTCGGCCATCACCAGCGTCCGGCCGTCGTGCTCGAAGGCCGCATATTGGTATTCCGGGCCGACAGCCAGGGCCAGGTTGGACGGCAGGGTCCACGGCGTGGTGGTCCAGGCCAGGTAATATGTCGGGCGGCCGTCCAGGTCGTCCCGGGCCTTGAAAGCCACCAGGATTTCCGGATCCTGACGCGGCCGCGTGGAATCGGATTCGCGGGTGTCGGAGATGGACAGCGCCGTCTCGCAATGATAGCAGTAAGGAGTGACGCGGTAGTCGCGGTAAATCAAGCCGCGCGCATAGGCCTGCTGGAAGACCCACAACACGGATTCCATGTAATCAACATCCAGGGTCCGGTACGCATGCTCATAGTCCACCCAGCGCCCGATCTTGCGGATATAAACGGACCAGGCGGCATTGCAGTCGGCCACCAGACGCCGGCAGGCGTCGTTGAACGCCGCCACGCCGAAGCGCGTTTCAATCTCCGTCTTGTCGCGGATGCCTAACTGCTTTTCCACGGCGTTTTCGATCGGCAACCCATGGCAATCCCAACCCCAGCGCCGCGGCACGGACCAGCCGTCCATGGTAAAGAAACGCGCCATGGCATCCTTGAGGATGGAAACGAAAATCGTGCCGTAATGCGGGGAACCGGTGGGAAACGGCGGCCCGTCGTAAAACACCATTTCCCGCCCCGAACGGGCCAGCGATTTTTCGAAAATCTGGCGCTGCTCCCAGTCCGACAGCAGCAGGCGTTCCTGCTCGGGAAAATTCACATTGCCGTCTACTTGGTTATACATCGGTCCGTATTTCCTGGCCGCCGCCGGGCGGCAAACGTAAAGAATGGCAGCGGGCAGTCCGCGGTAAAAAATGAGGGATAAGTGTATCATATCCCGCCACGTCTTCAAGTCTTTTTATGCTTTAAAAAAATGCTTGTGAAGCAAAAGGCCGCTATGTTATAAAAAGACTGGTTAAACCGGCAGCGCGCGGCGCGGCGGTGAAACGCCGGCCCGGCCGCCGATCATCGGAGGAGGAGCATCTTATGCGCTTGAACATGATTCCCGGCATTCTGACACTGCTGCTGGCCTTTGCCGCCCTGGCGGCTGACACGCCGCCCACGTCCGCAGGGACAGATTACGGCGCGGGGGAGTTGCGCGCGATTTCCGCGGAAGATTTCATGCGCGCTTTGCGCCATGCCGACCATGACGCCCTCCTGGCATATCAGCAGGGCGGCGGTGAGATTAACGTCAGCGACCCGCACACCGGCCTGACCCCGCTGCACTTCGCTGCCCGGAACAACCGCTACGCGGCGGCGCAATTGCTGTTGGAAGCCAACGCCAATGCCAAGCAACGCAACCGGACCGGCGCCACCCCCCTGCACCTGGCCGCCGCCGGCGGACATGGCGATATGGCCATCCTGCTGCTGCGTCACGGCGCGGAAATTGACGCGCGCGACCGGGACGGATTCACCCCGCTGCACCTCGCGGCCCAGTACAACCACCCGGCAATGGTCGCCATGCTGGCCGGCTGGGGCGCCGATCTGGAAGCCCGCACCAATGACCGCGGCCTGACCCCGCTGCATTGGGCCGCCTTCAATGGGAATCCCAATACGGTCAAGGCGCTGATGCAGAGCGGCGCCGACATTGGCGCCGCCGATTACATGGGCCGCACACCCTATGACTGGGCCAGCAAATCGCTGCGCCCCGATGCCGCCCGCATCCTGGCGCGCCGCGGCGGACACTGGCTCGGGCGGTAAATTCTTTCCTGAAAAAACACCTTGCCTAAAAAGCCCAAGATAAAATGCATCGGCATTCTCACCGCCGGCGGCGATTGCCCGGGGCTGAACGCCGCCATCCGGGCCGTGGCCAAGGCGGCCATCCACCAGTATGACATCCGCGTGATCGGTATCCTGGACGGATTCCGCGGCCTGGTGGAAAACCGGGTGATACCGCTGGATGCCGGCGCGGTCAGCGGCATCCTGACCCACGGCGGCACCATCCTCGGCACCAGCCGCGACAAGCCGCACAAACTGAAGATTGACGGCAAAAGCCGCGATATGACCATGATCGCCGCGCAAAATGCCCGGCAGCGGGGCATTGAATGCCTGGTCTGCCTGGGCGGCGGCGGTACGCAAAAAAACGCCCTCCAGATGCAGCAGGGCGGCGGCCTGCCGGTAATCACCCTCCCCAAGACAATTGATAACGACGTGGTATGCACTGATATCACCTTCGGTTACGATACGGCCCTGGGCATCGCCACCGAGGCCATTGACCGCCTGCACACCACCGCCAGCAGCCACCACCGCATGATTGTCTGCGAAATCATGGGGCACAACGCCGGCTGGCTGGCATTGGGCGCCGGCATCGCCGGCGGCGCGGACGTCATCCTGATCCCGGAAATTCCCTATGACCTCAATGCCGTGGCCGAACACCTCCTGGAGCGGCGGCGCGCCGGCAAACGGTTTTCCATCATCGCCGTGGCGGAAGGCGCTTGCTCGCGCGGGGAAGCCCGCCAGCGCGCCAAACAGTCGCTGGCCAAGCGCGCCAAATCCGCCAGCAAGGACGCTGCCGCGGAGATTGCCCCGGCCTCCGAACCCATGGCCAGCCGGCTGGCCCGGCAGCTTCAACAACTCGCCAACATGGAAGTGCGCATGACGGCGCTGGGCCACGTGCAGCGCGGCGGCACGCCCTCGCCCGCCGACCGCCTGCTCTGTTCCCGCCTCGGAACCAAGGCCGCCGAGTTGATCGCCCAGGGTAAATTCAACGTCATGGTCGGCATCCGGGGAGAAACTTGCGTGGCCGTCCCCCTGGAAAAAGTCGCCGGCCGGATCAAGCAGGTGCCCCTGGACCACGATTGGATCAGAACCGCCCGCCTGATCGGCACCTGTCTCGGCGATGCGCCCGGCCGGCGCCTTTAACTTCCATGAACACCGCCCTGCCCGACTATCATATCCATACGCCGTTGTGCAAGCACGCCATGGGGGCGCCGTCGGAATACAAGGCCCAGGCCGTGCGGCAAGGCATGCCGGAGCTATGTTTCGCGGATCACGCCCCGGCGCCGGACGGCTACGATGCGGCCTACCGCATGGAGCCGGCGGAATTCCCGGAATACCGCCGCATGATCGCCGCCGAGCAAAATCGCCACCCGCCCCAGGTCGGGTTCGGGATTGAAGCCGACTACTATCCCGCCGGCGTGGCTTTTTTAAGCGCCTGGCTGCCGCGGCAATCTTTCGACCTGGTACTGGGTTCCGTGCATTACATTGAAGGTTGGGCGTTCGACGACCCCGCCAATCGCCTGGCATGGGAAACCGCGGGGGTGGCGGAAGTCTGGCGCAAATATTTTACGCTGGTGGGCGAAATGGCCGACACCCGCCTGTTCGATGTCGTTGCCCACCTCGACCTGCCCAAAAAATTCGGGTTTCGTCCGGCGGAACACGCCGTGCGCGAAATGGCGGCCCCGGCCTTGGACCGCATCCGGGAAGCCGGGATGGCGGTTGAAATCAACACCGCCGGCCTGCGCAAGCCGGCTCAAGAAATATATCCCGCGCCGTTCCTGCTGGCCATGGCCCGGGATCGCGGCATTCCGATTTGTTTCGGCTCCGACGCGCATGCTCCCGCTGAGGTGGGTTACGCCTTTGACGCGGCGCTGCGACTGGCGCGCGCCGCCGGCTACCAATCCGCCGTGCGTTATCAGGCGCGTCGCCAGATTGCGTATGCCTTGCCGCAATAAGGGGGCGTTGCCGGCTTTGCAAGCGCCCCAGGCCGCTTCAGGGCTGCGGTTCGACGGCAACCGCCGGCGTTTGAGCGGCGCCCTGCCGGATGTAGACTTCCACGCGCCGGTTGACGGGATTGCCTTCCACCGGATCGTTGGCGGCCATGGGCCGCGTGAAGCCGTATCCCGCCGTGGTCATCCGCTCGCGGGCAATGGCGCCCTGGGTGTGCAGGTATTCCAAAACCGCCTGCGCGCGCCGCTCGGAAAGCTGCAGGTTGTGCTTGGCGGAAGATGTACGGCGCTTGTCGGCATGGCCTTCGATGCGGGCCGTGGATTGCGGATCGCGCCCCAGCACCTTGGCAATGACATTCAAGTCGTTGAAATATTCCGGACGGATAACGTCCTTGTCGGTATCAAACTCGATATGCAAGGTGAACAAGATCAAGTCATCCGCCGGGTCCAGCGGATTGGTGCTGTCTTCAATCACCTCGTGGCCGTCGGCCACGCCGCCGTTGTCGGTATCGCGGAGCAGCGGGTTGGTCTTGTAATTGTGCACTTCCTCGCCGTCGGTCAAGCCGTCATAATCCGTGTCGGGATTCAACGGGTCGGTGCCATGCACGCGGACTTCCTCGAAGTCCGTCAGGCCGTCGCCATCCGTATCCGGGTTGTTCGGATCGGTGCCCAGCGCCTGTTCCTCGGCATCGGTCAGGCCGTCGCCGTCGCTGTCCGTCGCCCCGCCGCCAGCGCGGTACTTGGCCGGCACACGCGCGCCCCACCGCCAGGAAACACCGGCGCTGGGCATGAGGTTGAATTCCGTGTGTTCGCCGGTCAGCACGCCGATCAGGTCGGCGCGCAAGGCCCATTCGCGGTTGAAGTGATAGGCCAGGCCCAAGCCGGCGCGGAACTGGACATCGGCGCGGTCGCGATGATCCCGCTCTTTTTCGTAATACAGCATACCCAAACCGCCGATCAGATACGGATCCAAATGCCGGTCGTCCATGTTGCGCAGATGGAACAGGGCGTCCACCGCCGCGCCCAGCGCATAGGTATCCTCGCCGTCCAAACCCTTGCGGGGCACCGGCACGCCGGTCGCGTAATCATAAACGTCATTGCGGTCCAGTTGCGGAGCGAAACTTGCCACACCCTCCAGCGTCCAGCGCGGGGAATAATCGTAACCCAGGCGCAACGATCCGACAAAGCCGTCCTCGAGAGCCTCGTCGCCTTCGTAACGGATCATCCCGCCGTTCAGGCTGACATACCATGGCGCATCCGCCGCTGCGCCCCCCGTTTCCTCGGTCTGCGTCCACCCCGTGCCGGAAACGAGCAACATACAGCTCAAACCCGCCAATACCGCCAGCCTTGGAACCTTGCAAATCATCGCCTTCTCCTCATGTAAGACACGGTTTCAAACAAGCGCAATCCCGGGGACCATTTAACGGAATTCAACGCATCCTATGTTCGACTAATAACATAAGCTCACCCGTGAATGCAAGCGAATTTTATCGCACCGCGCCTTGGACTTGACAATCACGGCCGCGTTTGTCAAATTCCAGCAACGATGAGCACCGCCCGGATCGAACCGCCAAAATTTTTCACCGACGCCGAGCGGCTCGCCCGGGCGGCATTGGACGCCGCCGCCGGCTGCGAGATCGCCACTTTCGACCTGTTCGACACGTTGTTGATCCGGCGGGTGGACGATCCCAACCGCATCAAGGATGCCGTCGCCCGCTACATTTCCACCCGCGGCGCGCAATGCGGATTGGCCTGCGGCTGGCAGACGGCCCTGGCCAAACGCGCGGAGGCGGAAGGCCGGCAGCGCGCGGCCAACGGACGCAAGCATCCGGACTGCGAGGCCGTATACCCGGAATTCATGGCGGCCGCGCTGGCGGAGATTTTCGGGGACCGCGTCCCGCCCGGGTTGCTGGAAGATGTGACGGCGTTCGAATTGCGCATGGAAAGCGCCATGCTGGTGACGCGGACGCGGATGCGCAGCTTGCTTACGGAACTGCGGGACCGCGGCCTGCGCATCTGGATCATGACGGACATTTACCTGCCGTCCTCCCTGATTCGCGTTTTGCTGGAGCGCGCCGGCCTCCTGTCGGAAATTGACGGACTGGTATCATCCGCCGACGCCTGCCGCGCCAAGGCGTCCGGCGCCGGCTTCCACGATTTGCAAGAACGTTTAAAACTCGATCCGGCGCGCTGGCTGCATATCGGCGACAATCCGTTTTCCGACGGCCGGCGGCCGGCGGAGCTGGGCATCCGCGCCTTGGTGCTGCAGGATACCGGCGAGGCCCACCGCAAGCTGGTCTGCCGCGCCTACCATGCCGCCGCCCGGCGCCGACCATTCTGGCGCGGCCGGCTATGGCAACAATTGGCCCTGCCGCTGGAAGCCGAAAACAGCGAGGTTGCCCCGCTCTATCAGGACGGCTATAATTTTTTCGGCCCATTGGCGGTGGCCTTCGTCCGGCACGTCGCCGAGCAGGCACGCGCCCGCGGCTTGCGGAGAATTTATTTCTTTTCCCGCGAAGGTCACATGTTTTTGCGCATCTGGCAAACCGCGCAGCCGTTCTGGTTCCCCGCCGGCGGCGCGCCGGAAACGCGCTACCTGTGTGTCAGCCGCCTGGCCCTGGCGCCGGCGGCCTGCGCCCGCCGGGGCCTGCTGCACGCCAATGCGCCGATGGCGCTCCTGCCTGCGCGCAATCGCGACCTGCGCGATGTCTGCCGGGTTTTCGGCCTGGACCCGGAACCGCTGTTGGCAATCTTCCGCAAACACCGGCTGGCGCCGGATACGCCCTTGAATCCCAACTATGCCGGCTGGACCAGCACGGGCTGGGATAATTTCGACCGCCTGCTGCAGGACGCGGAGTTCCAGGACGGCGTGCGCCGGCAAACCGCCGAACGCGGACAATTGCTCGAACAATACCTGGCGCAGGAAGGATTTTTTGACCACCCGGAAATCGCGGTGGTGGATATCGGCTGGCTGGGAACCATTCAGCGCTTCCTGTATGACGCCATCGCCCACCGCCCCGATTGTCCGCGTCTGCACGGATTCCTGCTGGCCGCCACGCACGGCATCCCCTATCCCACCGGCCCGAAAAACGATATTGAAGGTTTTATCTTCGATCGCCGGCAGTATAACGGCGCGGGCGGCTTCATCGCCAACTCCCTGAATATTTTCGAGGAAGCCTGCCGCGAGCCGGCGCCCGGCATCACCGGTTACGCCGCCGCGGACGGGGTCATCACCCCCACGCGCATGCCCGACAGCCACCCGGCCCGGCGCGAGGAAACCGCCCAGGACGCCTACTACGCGCCGCTGCAGCGCGGCATGCTGGATTTCGCTGCCCGCGCCGCGCCGGCCCTGGAATTGCTGGGCTATGCCGCGGACGACTTGCGGCCCTGGTTGAGACACTGCCTGGCGATGCGCATGGCCTTCCCCGGCGCCGACGAGGTCCGGCGGCTGCGCTGGCGCCACCATCTGGATGAATATGACGGCCGGCATCACCCTCCGCTGCGCGTCCGTTTGCGCCTGACCGGCCTCTGGGATTTGCCGCCGGGCGTCTTGAAATGGACCCCGGGCCTCCGCACGCTGTTTTTCCTCTGGCATACCGTGATTTGGCGCGGCTTGATCTTGTTGCGCAAAATGCGCCACCACCTGCTGGTCCGACGCGCGGAACGCGCCGCGCGCGGCCCATGATCCCGGCAAAAGACCTTGCCCGTCCGCGCTGGTCATGTTATAAACATTGTAACTGCTGCAATATATCTGAGCTAATTCCAAAACTCACGTTTTGAATGAGTCTCTATCAAAAGTGTTCGGTGTTCAGTGTTCGGTGTTCGGCGCCTGAAATTTTGCAGCAACGCAACACATTTATCTTGTGCCGTTTGCAATGATTATAAACGCCAATCCTTTTTTGTCATGTCAATTAACATCCGCCCGGTAAAAACACGTATCGCAACCCGCGATTTCGATCTGGCCGGCCTGGACAGCAGCCGCACCCTGCGGCATTGGCTGGCTCTGCGCCACCTTTTGCTCGGCGGCCGGGAGTTCGCCGGCGGCGCCGGGGGCGGCACGCCGGTCAGCATCTGGCTGGCGCACCGCTGCGGGCGCCTGGAAGGCCGCCTGCGGACCTGGCCCGCGCGGGTGGCGGCGGGGTTGGCCGGCATCGCGGGCGGCCGGCGAGTCCGCGGTCAGACTACTGCGCCATGAACCACATTCTCAAATTGCCATGGCGATTCCTGCGCGTATGCTGGTTCCACGGCATCGGCGCGGCGATCTCGCTGACGCATGAAATTGTCGTCAACCGCCGGATGGCCCTGCAAGTCAAGTATCCCTACGAATCGCAGTCGAATTCCGCCGCCTGGCTGCCCTTGCTGCGGCAGCGGCCGTTGATCTCCATCGTGATGCCGGTGTTCAACTCGCCCTGGCTGGAAGAGGCGGTCGCCTCCGTCCTGCGGCAAAACTACGGGAATTTCGAGCTGATCCTGGTGGACGACTGTTCCACCGCGCCGCGGACCATCGCCGCGCTGCAGCACGCCGCCGGCCAACCGCGCGTCCGCCTGGAGCGCACCGCGCACAACCTCGGCGTCAGCGGCGCCACCAACGCCGGCATCGCCGCCGCCCGCGGCGATTACGTGGGATTCATGGATCATGACGACATCCTGCACCACGACGCCCTGGCGCTGTTCGTCCGCACCGTCAACCAGGAAACGCCGGCCAGCCGGGCGGATGTATATTTCACCGACGAAGTCCGTCTCGACCGGCATGGCAACATCGCCGCCTTCACCCACAAAAGCCAGCCCAGCCTGGACAACCTGCTGTCCTGCAACGCGGTGGCGCATTTCTGCATCATCCGCCGCGCCGCCCTGACTGCACTCGGACCGCTGAATTCCGCGTATGACGGCGCCCAAGACCACGAACTGATGCTGCGCGCGATGGAACGGGGCTTGCGCTTCCGCCACCTGCCCTATACGCTCTACGGCTGGCGCCAGAACGATCAATCCATGTCCAGCGACACCCGGCGCCGGCCGCCGGCCGCCGCCGCGGACGGCGCGTTGCCGGCCGCCTACCGCAACGGCAAGCGCATGCTCCGGGATTATTTAGCCCGCCAGGGAATCGCCGCCACGGTCACCGACGACGGCTTCCCCTGGTACCGCGTGAAATACGCGCTGCCGGCGGTGTTGCCGCCCATCGCCATCATTATCCCTTTTCACGACCGGACCGACTGCCTGCGCACGCTCCTGGCCAGCGTGGCAAAATCCACCTATCCCGACTACCGGGTTTACCTGGTGGACAACCGTTCCCGGGAGCCGGAAACGCGCCGGTTCCTGGCCGGGCTGGACCGTGCCCGCTGCGAGTTGCTGGAATTCGACGAGCCCTTCAATTACTCCCGTTTGCATAACGTCATCGTGGAGCGCCTTGCGCAGGAGGTGCTGGTGTTTCTGAACAACGATATGGAAGTCATTACCCCCGACTGGCTGGAAGCCATGCTGGAACATGTGCTGCGCGCCGGCGTGGCCGCCGTGGGCTGCAAGCTGCTGCGCCGCAACGGACGCGTCCAGCATGCCGGGCTGACCTTCCGGCCCAGCGCTTGGCTGTGCGCGCAGAACATCACGGACGCCGAAGGCTATGATTACCACAAGATGCAGCGCGAAGTCGCGGGCGTCACCGCCGCCTGCATGATGATCCGCCGCTCCGTTTTCCGGCAGGTCGGCGGATTTAATGAAATTGACTTCCCGATCGGTTTTTCCGACGCGGATTTATGCCTGCGGCTGCGGCAGGCCGGGTGGAAAATCATGTATACGCCTTTCGCCCGGCTCTACCACGACGAATCCGCCACCCGGCGCAAGCAGGAGGAAGCCTACGAAAAACACACCTTGTTCACGCGCTATGCGGGCCAATCCCTGATGATTGACCCCCATTTCAACACCCTGGTGGAAGAGTGACGGTCCCGCCCGGCGTCAATGCCCGCCGGCTGCCGGCGCCGCGGCCTTCTGGTGGTAATGTGTGTGCAGCAGGTGGTGCGATTTTTCACCCAGCGGCTTGATCAGGAACTCCTTGTAAATCTGGGTAACGGCCGGGTTGTCGTGCGACTTGCGCAACGGCCGCCCCTCGTCTTCCTTGTAGATCGCCTTGATGCGCGCCTTGCGGACCGCATCCGAGGTCATCCGCGGCTGGCCGCCGCCGCCGATGCAGCCGCCGGGACAGCACATGATTTCAATAAAGTGATACCCGCCTTTGCCCGCGGCCACCAGTTCGCAAATCTTGCGCGCATTGGACAACCCGTGCGCCACGGCCACCCGCGCGGTCACGCCTTCCAAAAACTTCCAGGCCGGCAGGCATTCCGTGAATTGCAATTCGGCCTCCTTCAGGCCTTTCAGTCCCTGGATGGGCTTGACATGCAATTCCTTGGTGGGCAGCGCGCGGCCGGTGACAACCTCGTAAACCGTGCGCAATGCCGCTTCCATCACGCCGCCGGTATTGGCGAAAATATCGGCCGCGCCGGTGGACATGCCCATCGGCGCATCCTGCTCGCCATCGGGCAGATTGACGAAGTCAATCCCCGCCTGTTTGATCATGGCGCCTAACTCGCGGGTGGTCAGCACATAATCCACATCCTTGAAGCCGGAGGCATTCATCTCCGGGCGGTCGCATTCGAATTTCTTGGCGGTGCAGGGCATGACCGATACCACCACCATGTCCTCCGGCTTCACGCCGGCTTTCTGGGCGTAATAGGTCTTGGCCACCGCGCCGAACATCTGCTGCGGCGATTTGCAGGTGGAGATATTGGGGATCAACTGCGGGAAGTTATATTCCATGAAATTGATCCAGCCGGGCGAACAACTGGTGAACATGGGCAGCGCCACGTCCTTTTTCTCCACCAGCGCCTGCTGCAGGCGCTGCAACAGTTCATGGCCTTCCTCAATGATGGTCAAGTCGGCGGTGAAGTTAGTGTCAAAGACCTTGGCAAACCCCAGCCGGCGCAGCGCCGTGACCATCTTTCCGGTAACGCATGTGCCGGGCTTCATGCCGAAACATTCGCCCAGGGCGGCGCGGATGGCAGGGGCCGTCTGCACGACGACATGCTTGGACTTGTCGTCCAGGGCGCGCCAGACATCCTTGATCGAATCCTTTTCGTAAATCGCGCTTACCGGGCAGACGGCCGAACACTGGCCGCATTGCACACAAACCGCATCGCAGAGGTTGTCGCCGGCGCCGGCGCCGATGACGGTATCAAACCCGCGCTGCCGCGGCGCCAGCGTTCCCACGCCCTGCACTTCCTGGCAGACCGCCACGCAGCGGCGGCAGAGGACGCATTTGCTCATATCGCGCACCAGCGCGGACGTGGAGGTATCGCGGGCCTTTTCCACGCCCATGAAAGGAAAACGCACTTCCGTGATACCCATTTCCTGCGCCAGGGTTTGCAGCTCGCATTGGCCATTCCGGACGCAAGCGTTGCAGTCCCAGGGATGGTTGGCCAGCAGCAGTTCCACCGACATCCGCCGCCCTTCGCGCGCCAGTTTGGAATTGGTGGAGACGACCATGCCTTCCGCCACCGGCGTGACGCAGGACGGCTGCAAGGTGCGGGCGCCGGCGATTTCCACCATGCAGACCCGGCAGGATCCCGGGCTGGACACGCCGTCCAAATGGCACAGCGAAGGGATTTTAATGCCGATGGAGGCGGCGGCATCCAAAACGGTGGTGCCGGGATTAACCTTGACCGGCTGGTTATCGATCGTCAGATTTATGGCCATTTTTTGTCTCCTGTCACAAGTTAAGCCCCGCGGCGGAGCGACTTTGCGCCTAATTAAAATAACTCCCAACTCGAAATCACACGCCCGCAATCCAAATAATTAATCCGCCCCGGCGGCGCGCCGCTACCCCGCCGCCGCCAGTGCCCCCAACCGGTTGCGGGCCAACCGCGGCCGGACGGCCGCGCGGTCCACGCCCGCCAGGATATCGTCGCGGAAATACCGCCAGGCCGACATGATGGGCGCGGCCGGCGATTGTCCCAGCGGGCAGAAAGCGCTCGATTTCAGCGCCAGCGCCACTTCCTGCATCAAATCCGGGTCATCGGCATAAGCCCGCCCCTCTTTCAGGCGGCGGGTGATTTCCAGCAGAACCTGCAAGCCATTGCGGCAGGGATTGCACCGGCCGCACGATTCATGATGGAAAAACCGCATGCAAACATAAAGGAAATCGCGGATATTGACGCTGGCATTCATCACCAGGATCGCGCCCGATCCCAGCACATGCCCGACCTTTTGCAGGGCGTCATAATCCAGCGGCACGTCCAGCATTTCCGCTCCCAGGATATCGCCGGCCGTACCGCCCAACTGGGCCATGTGGAACTCGCCCGCCTGCATGCCGCCGCCGTATTCATTGATGATTTCGCGCAACGTGACCCCGGTGGGCACCTCGATCAATCCCGGCCGGTTGATATGGCCGAGGATCGTATAAACCTTGGTGCCGGGCGTGCCGGGCGTGCCCAGCCCCTTAAACCACTCCGCGCCGCGCCGGATGATGACCGGGACATTGGCGAGGGTTTCGACGTTATTGACATTGGTGGGCAGGCCGCGGAATCCCGCCTGGGCGGGGAACGGCGGTTTCAGGCGCGGCAGGCCGCGTTTGCCTTCCATGGATTCGATCAGGGCGGTCTCCTCGCCGCAAACATAGGCGCCGGCCCCCTTGCGGATTTCAACGTCGAAATTGAAGCCGCGTCCGAAAATATTTACGCCCAGCAAGCCCTGCCGGCGGGCCGCCTCGATGGCGCGCTGCATGCGCTCGATGGACAGGGCATACTCGCCGCGGATGTAAATGTATCCCTGGGCGGCGCCGATGGCGTAGCCGCAAAGCGCCATGCCTTCCAACACCTTGTGGGGGTCGCCTTCCATGATCAGGCGGTCCTTGAAGGTGCCCGGCTCGCCTTCATCCGCATTGCAGATGACGTACTTGGCCCGCGCCTTCACCGGCGCGCAAAAACTCCATTTCAACCCGGTGGGGAACCCCGCTCCGCCGCGGCCGCGCAGTCCGGATTTTTTGATCTCTTCCACCACCGCTGCCGGCGTCATGGAAGTGACCGCCTGGCCCAGCGCAAAATAACCGTCATTGGCGATGTATTCCTCGATGCTGTCGGGATCGATCCGCCCGCAGTTCTCCAGCACCACGCGGCCGTGGGTCTGGGTATGCCGGGCATCCGGCGCGGCCGGCGCCGGCGGCGGCTCTTCGCCCGGCAGCAGGCGGTCGCGGCAGGGACGCCCCTTGACCAGGTGTTCGGCGACGATGCGCGGCACATCCGCCGGCGTCAACCGCCCGTAAACCAAGGCATCGGGCTGGACCGCGGCCATCACGCCGGCATCGGCCGGGCCGAACGATCCGGTTTCCACCACCTGGATTTCCCCGGAAAGGCCGCGCCGGCCGATCTCGGCCGAGAAAAGGTTTTTGATTTCGCGCGCGCCGGCGATGACGGTATTGGCGTCAATCGGCACCAGTATATACATCCTTGGTTTTGACATCTTCCATCGCTCCTGAAATATGCTAACCTGCCGCCGCGCCGGCCGGCGCCAAGCGGTCAATGATCTCGTTGACTTTTTCGCCGGTCAGGTTGCCATACACCACATCGTCAATCATCATGGCCGGCGCGACGCCGCAAACCCCCAGGCAACTGGCGGTTTCCAGGGTAAACCGGCCGTCGCTCGTCGTGCCGCCCAGCGTCACGCCCAGGCGTTTTTCCAGGGCCAGCAACACGTTTTCCGAGCCCTTGATATAGCAGGGCGGGCTTTCGCACAGCCGGATGACATGGCGGCCGCGGGGCTGCAGGCTGAACATGGAGTAAAACGAGGCCGTGCCGACAATCTCCGACACCGGCAGATTCATGATCTGCGCCAGTTGCGCCAGGGCGTCCTGGTGCAGCGAATTGTCGCCGCTGGCCGCCTGCACCGCATGCAGGATTTGCAGCAGGTTTTCGCGGTGGTTGCCGTTTTCCCTGACGATTTCCGCAATATTCATATTCATCCCCGGATCATGCTTTGCAATCGCAACGCAGGCAGCGGGCCGCTTCCCGCATCGCATCGGCGCGCGCGATGGTTTTTTCCACCTCGACGCTGATCAGACGTTCCCGCGGATCGAGCAACGGGTATTCCACCGGCATGGTCTCCTCGATCTCGCGCTCCATGTTGACGGCCACATCCGGCAGTTCCATCTTTTCCCAGAAATACTCGCGCGCGCCGGGACGGCAATACTGGTCGATCGAACGCGCGGCATGCTGGCCGGCGGCAATCGCCTCGATCACCGTGGCCGGCCCGGAAACCACGTCGCCGCCGACAAACAGGCCGGGCACCGGCGTGACGCCGTTTTTCTTTTCGGCCTGCAGGCGGTTATCCTTCAAGGCCGGGGCGAACTCGCCGGCGGCCAGCAAAGTTTCCGGCGCCGGCTCATGGCCGATGGCCAGCAGGATGGTGTCGGCGGCGTATTCCTCATCCGCGCCGGGCACCGGTTCGGGGCGGCGGCGACCGCTGCGGTCAAACTCGCCCAGGCGCATGCGGCGGATGGTGGCGGTGAGGCGTCCGTCGGGCGTCCGGCGGATGGCCTCGATATTCTTCAGGAATTCCACCTTGACGCCCTCGGCCTCCGCCTCGCGGATTTCGATGGGATTGGTGGGCATTTCATTGCGGGTGCGGCGGTAGATGATCGTGACATTCCGCGCGCCAAGGCGCTGGGCGACGCGCGAGCAGTCAATCGCGGCGTCGCCGCCGCCGATCACCACGACATCGCGCCCGACCTTGACGGATTCCCCGCGGGCGGCGCGTTCGAGGAACTTTGTCCCGGGATACACGCCGGGCAAATCCACGCCCGGAATGCGCGGCATGATTTCCCGGCTGGCGCCGACGGAAAGGAAGATGGCATCGAAGCCCTGGCGGCGCAAATCCGCCAGGCCCGTTTCGCGGCCGATGGTGACGCCGGTCTTGATTTTCAGCCCCAGCCGTTCCAGGTTGTGGATTTCCTTGGCCAGGATTTTGCGCGGCAGGCGATAATCCGGAATGGCGTAACGCATGAGCCCGCCGGGCTCATCGTTCTGCTCGAACACCGTCACGTCATAGCCCAGCAATACCAGGTAATAGCCGCAGCTCAACCCCGCCGGACCGGCGCCGATCACCGCCACCTTTTTGCCGTTGGCCGGCGCCTTGGCCGGGTAGAGCCCGAGATAATCATCGCGCAAATCGCTCATGAAACGCTTGACCGCGCGCACGGCCAGCGGACCTTCCAGGTCGTTGCGCCGGCACTTTTCAATGCACCATTGCGGACAAACCCGGCCGCAGACGGAGGGGAAAGGATTGTTCCGGAGGTGCACGCGCAAGGCCTCTTCAAACCGCCCTTCCTTGACATACGCCAGGTAGGCCGGCACGTTCACCGAGGCGGGGCAGGCGTTGGAACAGGGGGCGTGCATCATGGTCTGGCAGACCCCGGCCCGGCAATGCCGGTCCTGGATATGCTCGATGTATTCATGGCGGAAATAGCGCAGGGTGGAAAGTACCGGATTGGGCGCGGTCTGCCCCAGGCCGCACAGCGAGGTTTTGCCGATCATGCCCGCCAACTCCTCCAAACGCTGGAGATCGTCCAGGGTGCCCTGCCCCATGCAGATGCGATTGACCAGGGTCAACATGGCCTTCGTGCCGACGCGGCATGGGGTGCATTTGCCGCAGGATTCCTCGGCGATGAATTCGAGGAAGTAGCGCGCCAGGTCCACCATGCAGGTGTCGTCGTTCATGACAATCAACCCGCCGGAACCCATGATGGCGCCCAATTGCGGCAGCGACTCGTAGGTCACCGGCGTATTCAAATGCGCGGCGGGAATGCAGCCGCCGGACGGGCCGCCGATTTGCACGGCTTTGAAAGGCTTGTCGCGCGGGATGCCGCCGCCGAGGTCATAGACAATCGTGCCCAGCGGCATGCCCATGGGCACTTCCACCAGGCCGGTATTATTGACGTCGCCGGCCAGGGCGAAGACTTTGGTGCCCTTGCTCTTTTCCGTGCCTAGGCGGGCAAAGGCGGGTCCGCCTTGCAGCACGATATACGGCACATTGGCGAAGGTTTCCACGTTGTTCAAAACCGTCGGACGGTCAAAGAGCCCCTGGACCGCCGGGAACGGCGGTTTGGGGCGCGGCTCGCCGCGGCGGCCCTCGATCGAATGCATCAAGGCGGTTTCCTCGCCGCAAACGAAGGCGCCGGCGCCCATGCGGATGTCAATATCGAAGTCAAAACCGGAACTGAAAATATTTTTCCCAAGCAGCCCCATCTCCCGGGCCTGGCGGATGGCGGTCTTCAGGCGCTGGATGGCCAGCGGATATTCCGCCCGGACGTAAACGTACCCCTGGCTGGCGCCCACGGCATAACCGCAGATGGCCATGGCCTCAATCACGCTGTGGGGATCGCCTTCCAGAATGCTGCGGTCCATAAAGGCGCCCGGGTCGCCCTCATCCGCGTTGCACACGACGAATTTCGGGCGGCCGGGCTGCGCGGCGGTGGTGCGCCACTTGATGCCGGTGGGGAACCCCGCCCCGCCGCGGCCGCGCAAGCCGGAAACGGTGATTTGCTCGATCACCTGGGGCGGCGCCATATCCGTCAAGGCCTTGCCCAGGGCGGCATAGCCGTCGGCGGCAATGTATTCGCGGATGTCTTCCGGGTTGATGTTGCCGCAGTTGCGCAGGGCGATTTTTTCCTGCAGACGGAAAAAATCGATCTCGTTCATGGCCTGCACCAATTCCTGGGTGGACGGCTTTTTATAGAAGAGCCGGCGCACCACGCGCCCCTTCAACAGGTGTTCCCCGACGATTTCGGCCACATCGTCGGGCTTGACCTTCTGATAAAAAACGCCTTCCGGGTAAACCACGACAATCGGGCCAATTTCGCACATGCCCATGCATCCGGTGGTCACCAGGCCGACTTCGCCATCCAGTCCATTGGCTCCCAGTTCGCGGATAAACGCGTCGCGCACGCTTTCCGCGCCGGAAGAAATACAGGCGCCGCCCGCACATAACAGGACCTGAGCCCTGAAAGCTTTCATATTGCCATCCCCTACTCGTATTTTGCCAGAATGCCGGGCAGTTTCCGCGGGGTTACCCGGCCGTGGACATCGTTATTGATCATGATCACCGGCGCCAGGCCGCAGGCGCCGAAACAGCGCTGGGTGGTCAGGGAAAAACGCCGGTCGGGCGTGGTTTCGCCCATTTTCACGCCCAGTTTTTCCTGCAAGGCATCCAGGACTTTTTTGGCGCCGCGCACATAGCAGGCCGTGCCCAGGCAGACATTGATGGTATGCCGGCCGCGCGGCTGCATGGAAAAATAATGGTAAAAGGTCACCACGCCGAGCACTTCGCTGACGGGCAAGCCCAGGGCCGCCGCCACGTGTTGCTGCACCTCCACGGGCAGATAGCCGAATAGTTCCTGCGCTTTGTGCAGCACGGGGATCAAGGCATTGCGCCCCTTGTCCTGGCCGGCGATAAATTCATCCAGCTCGCGCCAGACGGCGCCGGCGCAGGCGCCTTCGCAGGCGCAAGCGGTTTTAGCGGCGGTTTTAGTCATTGCGCACCTTCCCGTTGATCAGGCAAAAACCAGGCTGTCCACCGGCTTGCCGCCCACGATGTGTTCGGCGATAATGCGCCGGGCGGCGGCGGCATCCACCTTGCCGTAGCGCACGGCCGGCTGGCCGGCGATTTCCACATCCACCAGCGGCTCGCGCTCGCAGAATCCGGCGCAACCCGTGGCGGTGACGGCCACGTCGGCCACCCCGGCCTTTTCGAGGGCGTCCATCAGCGCCTGCATCGTGTCCCGCGCGCCGGCGGCAATGCCGCAGGTTCCCATTCCCACCACGATTTTCGCGCGGTGCGCGCCGGAACGCAGCTCCAGCCCCTTGCGCACTTCATCGCGGATTTTCCGCAATTCGTCCAAATTCTTCATATTCCTCCTTATGGCGCGGACTCATCGCGCGGCGGGGGTGGCGCCGTCATCCGCCGTCCCCGGCACCGCGCATAATTGTTGCAGTTCCTGACGCAAACAAAACGCCAGAAGATTGTGCACTTTCGGGTGGCAGAAGTCAACGCCATTCAGTTCTTTTTTTACGGCAGCGGTATCGAGGATCACGCGCCGGTCCGGGCCGATCCGCACCTCGAAATCCAGGCGGGGCCAGGCGGCCATGGCCGCGGCCAGGGCCGCGTCCAGGGCGCCGACCGGCTGCGCGTCAATATGCCCAAGGTCGAATACCGCCTCCACTGTCACGCCCTTACCCGGCACGCTGCGCACCGCCACCCGTCCGCCGGTGCGCTCGGCAGCCTGACGCAACAGCGCCAGCCCCAACCCCACCTTGCGTTCCGTGCGCGTGGTGGCAAAGGGATCGGTGGGATTGCCGCGGACCGCCGGCGGCAGCCCGGGGCCGTTGTCGCTGATCCGCACTTCAAAACGGTTGCCGGCGCGCAAAAAATCCACCTGCACGCGCGTGGCGCCGCCCTTGGCGGAATTTTCAATGATATCCAGTAGATGGAGCGAAAGGTCCTTCACAATCCGTCTTCCTCCGGCAAAGCGCGCAGCGCCGGCGCCAGCGCGCGCAAATCATCGGCGGCCGCCGGCAGCACATTGATTTTGGCCACGCGGCCGATGTCCTCCAGGAAATGCGCATCCGACCCCGTGATCAGCGGCACGCCGGCATACCGCCGGCCCAGGCGGTATTTTTCGCGCACCCACTGGGAATAGCCGATTTCCAGCAAATCGAATCCCGGCCCGGCGTCCACCGCCCCCAACTGGCTCAAGAGGCTGAAACGCCCCCGGAAGACATGCGCCGGAACGGCCAGCCCGCCCCGCTGGTGAATCTCCGCCACCAACCGTTCGATGCTCAGGGCGGTGCCCGCCTGGCGCAGGCGCCGGTCCAAATCGCAAATCTCATCGTGGTCGTCATACACCACCTGGTAGCCGAAGACCGCGGGAACATTTTCGGCGGCCGGCAGGGCGGCGTCCACCAGTTCCTGCAAATCCGCCAGCGCCGCGGCATCCGCGAACAAAGCCAGCAAATGGACCTCCTCGCGGCTGCAAACCTCCATCCCCGGCACCACGGTCAGCCCCGATCCGGCCGCCGCCCGCATGGCCGGGCGCACATGGGCGGAGGCGTTATGATCGGTGACGGCCAAGATGGTCAGGCCGGCGGCGGCGGCCCGGCGGACCACCTGGCCGGGGCTCATGACGTCTTCCGCGCAGGCGGAAAGCGCCGTATGCACGTGGAGGTCAAAGCGCATGATGGGCGGTCAAATTTTCCCCGCCAGCCGCATGCAGAGCGCGGACGAGGTTTCCGTGCTGGCGCAGATATTCACGCCCTGGGCGCGGGCCTTGGCAATCGTCTGCGGGTCGGGCGCCGCGCCATTGACCAGCACCACCGCGGCGATATCGCGCAATTGCGCCACGGCAACCACATTGACATGCGCCTGGATCGTGAACCAAAGCGCCCGCGGCTGCACATGCGCCAGCACGTCGCTGAGCAGGTCGCCGCAATAGGCCGACTCCACTTCCAGCGCCTCCGCCGCCTCCGTCATGACTACCGGACTCAAACCCAATTCATCAATGATTTGCTGTAATTTCATGCCTGGCCACCTCATTCAACGGTATTTGCCCTGCGATTGGGCGGGATGGGCACCACCTTGTCAAAGGGCATGTCCAACATCACCACCGCCTCCACTTCCGTGCCGAATTCCATGGTGGAACGGATGGCAAATTCATCGGCGCATTGCTTGATGTTGCACAAGCCCATGCCGGCGCCGAATCCCAAAGCGCGGATTTTTTCATTGGCCGTGGTGTATCCCGGCTGCATGGCCTTCTCGATGTCCGGGATGCCGGGCCCCTCGTCCACCACCAGAATCCGCACGCGGTCCGTCAACAACTCCACCTCCATGTAACCGCCCAGGGAATGAATGATGACATTCATCTCCGCCTCGTAGCAGATCACGGCGATCCGGCGCAGAATGGCCGGGGAAATGCCGAAGGATTGCAGGTGTTTTTTGACGGTGGTCGAAGCAACCCCCGCCATATCGAAATTGTCCGGCGCGATTTCAAACCGCAGTTTGTTCTGCGAATCCCACATCACCAGGTCGGACTTGCCTTCCTGCTTCTCGAACCGCTCGGCAATGGCGTTGACTTCCATCAGCAGGTGCGAGAGGATGTCGCTATAGGTCACAATGCCCACGACGTCGCGGCGCTGGGGCGCGCTGACGACCGGCAGGCGGCCGAAGCGGAATTTATGGAACAGGTTGGAGGCGGCGATCACCGAATAATTCTGGGGGATGGTCACCACGTTCCGGGACATGTAGCGTCCGACCGGCTCATCCACGCGGTTCAAGTCAAACGCGGTGATAATGTCGTGGATGCTGATGATGCCCTGCAGCTCGCCGTTATCCACAATCGGCGTGCCGGTGAAACGCTTTTCCTTCATGCAGAGCTGGATTTCGCGAAACGTGCTGGTGGGTTTGAAAAACACCACCTGGCTGGTCATGACCTCGTACACCTTGAGCTGGTACATCAGCTCGTGCACAAGTCGAATCTGGCGTTCGCGTAATTCAGCCATCGCGCTTTTCCATCTTGTCCAGCGTCCGGCCGATGCGGCAACAGGCCTCGAACATGCCGCAGGGCGAAAGCACCAGTGGGATGCCGCTGCGTTTGGCCAGCGAAGCGACGGTGGGTTGGGGTTGCTTGTTGCGCAGGATCACCACGCAGCAGGCGCCGGTGATTTCAGCCGTGCGCAATACTTGCGGATTGGTCAATCCGGTCAGGAGCACGTAATTATCGTTTTCAAACGCCAGAATGTCGCTCAGCAGGTCGGAGGCCGCGAAACTATGCGTTGTGTGCTTAAGTTTATCTTCGCAGCAAACCAGTTCGCCGTCCAGCAATGCCACCAAATCCGAAATTTTCATGCTTATCGTCCTATCACCCTACCCCCGGCCGGCGCAAACGCCGGCATCAAAATAACATGTTCATGCTGTCATGCCCCGGCGCAAATGTCAACCGAATTCATGCCCGACATCCGCAGGCAGTCCCGACCCCGCGGCTGCGCCGGACTGCTTGACCGCCCCCGGGCGGCGCCGGACTGCCGGAAACAGGTTCCGCACGCCGCCGGCGCATTTTTTTTGTTGGACAACCGGCGCTTTATCGCCATAATGCCCGCAAAACTTTATTCACCAAGGAGTGGCAACCGATGCAAATATCCGATACGCAAAAAACGGCGGTCAAACAGTGGGTAGCCGGCGGGTGCACCCTGGCGGAATTGCAAAAGAAAATCAACGAGGAATTCAAGTTATCGCTGACTTTCATGGATGTGCGCTTTCTGGTGCTGGACCTGGGATTGAAGATCAAGGATCACGCCGCCGGCAGCGGCACGGTGGATTTATCCAAAACGCCGGCCAAGCCCGCCGCCGCCGCGGAGGATGACGCGCTGCTCCCGGACGGCGCCGGCGGAGTTTCCGTCACGTTGGACCGCGTAATCAAGCCCGGCGCGGTGGCCAGCGGCCAGGTGACGTTCAGCGACGGCGTCAGCGCCGGCTGGATGCTGGACCAGATGGGCCGCCTGGGCTTGAGCGCCACCCGCCCCGGCTACCGCCCCACCCCGGAAGATTTGCAGTCATTCCAGGAGGAACTGGCCAGCCTGCTGCAAAGCCGGGGGATGTAAAACTCAGTGTTCGGGGTTCAGTGTTCGGTGTTCGGTGCAGCCTTGGCGCAGGCGAGTGTGCCACGCCGAATCCTGGTGCAGGCGGGCACCTGGCTTAACCGCAAAGAACGCAAAGGACGCGAAAGGGAAATCTGGAAAACCGCAGAACCGCAGAATAATGAACCACAGAAGACGCCGCCTTTCCGCCCATTTGTGCCAACTCCAAAACTCACGTTTTGGAAGTTTTAATGTTTGACGTCAACACACTGAACACCGAACACTCTGCCCCTCTGCTCCTCTGTGCCTTTGCCCCTCTGCCATAAGCGGCGTCGAGCCGCCGCACTCCAAAGGCGTAAAAAGCCGGGCCAACAGCCAGCGCACATCATCCGCGGTCACCGGGCGGGGGTTGGCCCGGGCGGAAGCGGAAGCCAGCGTTTCACGGATGATGCCATCCGTATCCCGGAGTTGCAGGGACGGGAACGGATTTTGCACTGCCAGACGGCTCAACAGCGATTCCACCCACTGCCGCAGGTCGGCGCCGGCCAAGGCGCTCAATTCCGCGTAACGTTCGCCCATGGCGGCCCGGTTAAGTTCCAACGCCAGCGGCAGGCACAGCCCGCACACCTGGCCGTGGGGAATTTTGTAACGGGCGCCCAGCGGATGCGCAATGCCATGGACCACGCCCAGGCGGGCAATGGACAGCGCCAGCCCGGAAAAATAGCTGCCCAGCAGCATTTTTTCCGCCGGATCCTCTGGCGGCGTCGCTTCGCCGGTATCCGCCAAACCGAAATCCAGCAGGCTGGCCGCAAGCAACCGGAAGCTTCGCCGGGCAAAATCATCGCTCAAGCGCGACGCGGCGCGGCAAACAAAAGCTTCGATGGCCTGGGTCAGCGCGTCCAGCCCGGCATGCGCGCGAATCGCGGGCGGGCAGGCATCCAGCAGCGCGGCGTCTAAAATCACCAGGCGCGCCATCATGCAAGGATGGCGGATGGACTTTTTCTGACCGGTGCGCGGATTGGTCAGCACGGCATTCATCGTGGCTTCCGAGCCGGTGCCGGCCGTGGTGGGCGCCGCGATGAACGGCGCGCCGGGGCATTCCACCGGGCGGCCGTCATGATATTCCTCGAGGGCGCCGGCGGCATGCAATAAGCCCGCGCAAGCCTTGGCCACGTCCATGACGCTGCCGCCGCCGACCGCGGCCACCCAGTCCGCCCGCTCCCGGCGGGCGGTTGCCAGCAAGGCCGCCAGGTGGTCCAGCTTCGGCTCGCCGCCCGGATGTTCGGCGGTCACGATGGTGATTCCGGCCGGGCATTTTTGCATGAGCAGGCGCAGGAAGCCGGCGGCCCGCAATGAAGCGCCATGCACCAGCAGCCCGCGCCGGCCAAAGGCGGCGGCCTGCTCCGCCATGGTTTGTATGGCGCCCCGCCCGGTGATGGTACGGCCGGGCAAAATCAAATCATCCGGCATGACTTTCTCATCCATAACACATGATCACCGCCAACATTTCCAACGGCTCATAACCGTCATTGCGGATGGCATGCGAGGCTCCCCGGCCGGTCAAGACCGCATCGCCGGCCGCCACGCGCGTGGTTTGACCATCCTCGTCCAGCAGACCTGTGCCGCCGGTCACCACGTATAACTCGTCTTCTTGATCATGCCGGTGCAAACCAATCCCGGCGCCCGGCGGAATGATCAGGCGGGCACACAAGCGGGTTTTGGCGTGAATTTCATCGGGCTTGAAAATATGGCGGACGGTGACCGCGCCCGGGCCGCCCCGCATGTTTTCCCGCACTTCGCTGGACATTTCCGCGGCTTTACGGATCATAGACACCTCCCGGACAGGAAAAAAATATTGCGCCAACCGGCTTTTTCATTATCATTAATGGCATCGGTAGTCAATGGCGGAAAGCGCCAATCCGGGAATCTGGCGGATGTGCCAGCGGGAGCGCGGTGGCATCCGCGCCCATTTCACCAACAACGGGAGGCAATATGCGCAGCAAACTTTACCTGCAAACCATGATTCTGCTGGGGGCTGCCAGTTTCCTGCCGGCGGCGGCCCTGGCTGCCGCCGCGCCCGCCGATCAAGCCACGGCCGAGGAAGTCAAAGCGCTGCGCCAGACTTCCAAGGCTTTTGCCGCCGTCGCCCGCCAGGCCATGCCGGCGGTGGTGTTCATCCGCGTCGAAAAAACCGTCACCCAGCCCGGCGCGCCGAACGCGATGGATCCCAACGAGCTGCTGGAACAGCTCTTCGGCATCCGCCAGCGGCGCGAACCGGCGCCGGAACGCCGCTACCGCCAGGGCGGCACCGGCACCGGGTTCATCGTCACCAAGGACGGCTACATCCTCACCAACAACCATATCGTGGGCGATGCCGACCGCATCACCGTCCGCACGCATGACGGCCGCGAATTCCAGGCCGAACTGGTGGGCAGCGATCCGCGTTCGGAAGTCGCCGTGATCAAGATTCCCGGCGACAACTTCCCCGTCCTGCCGATCGGCGACTCCGACGCGATTGAAATCGGCGAATGGGTCATCGCCATCGGCAATCCGTTCGGCCTGTCCGAGACCCTCACCGTCGGCGTGGTCAGCGCCAAGGGGCGCAGCAACATCGGCATCACCGATTACGAGGATTTCATCCAGACCGACGCCGCGATTAATCCCGGCAATTCCGGCGGGCCGTTGTTGAATATTGACGGCAAGGCCATCGGCATCAACACCGCCATCTTCAGCCAGATGGGCGGGTCGTTGGGGATCGGGTTCGCCATCCCCATCAACATGGCCATGAAAATCAAGGAGCAACTGAGCACCAGCGGCACGATCACCCGCGGCTACCTGGGCGTGGTCATCCAGGACATGACGGCCGAGCTGGCGGAGTCGTTCAAAAGCCCGCATACGCGGGGCGTGCTGGTGGCCGACGTGGTCAAGGGCGCCGCCGCCGATCAGGCCGGCATCCGCACCGGCGACATCATTCTGGAAGTCAACGGCAAGGTTGTGGAGGGCGCGGGGGCTTTCCGCAACCAGATTGCCCTGACGGCGCCGGGGACTGAGATTAAACTGACAATCTGGCGGGAGGAAAAACGCCGGGAACTCAAGATCAAGGTGGGCGTCCAGGACGGCGGCGCGGAATCGCCGCTGTCGCTCACGGCCATCAGCGAAAAAATCGGCCTGGTGGTGGAAAATCTTACCCCGCAATGGTCCCAGCGCTTCGGCTACACCGAGAACGGCGTGCTGGTCACCCGCGTCCGCCCGGACAGCCCGGCGGCGGCGGCCGGGATTCAGCCCGGCCACCTGATCGCGGGGGTCAACCACCGCGACGTGGGCAACGTGGAAGAATTCAACGCCGCCTTAACCAAGTCCGCGCAATCCGGGATGTTGCTGTTGCTGGTGCGCGATCCGCAGTCGTCGCGGTTTGTGGTGATCCCGTTGAAATAATTAATTTTGCATTCCATGCAGAATTAATTTGACTCTGGCGCCATTTATTATATCTTGGGTTTTCTTCACTTACGGGGCGTAGCGCAGACTGGTAGCGCGTTTGGTTCGGGACCAAAAGGCCGAGGGTTCAAATCCCTCCGCCCCGATTCCGCCAGGATCACAGCAAGTCTTCCGTGCCGCAGCATCCAGCCTGCTGGTATACTCGCCGAGTTTTGCGCCGCGGGGCAACTGCCTGACTACGTTCCGGGAAAGCGGGTCGTTCCAATCTGCCGCTTACCCTCCGCGCGTTGCTTTCCAACCAGCCATCAGCGAGCGGTCCGGCGGGCGCTGATTTTATGATTCCGCCGGCCGGGGAACGGATCCGGCGCGGAATACGGCCGGCGTTCGCCGCCGCCATCCTCACCGCCGGAATGGCGGATGATGTAGATCTCGCGCCGGCGGATATGCGCCGCCGCCCACGCCAGGCCCAGGATGACCGCCAGCCAGCCGGCGATTGTGCCGATCAGATCAATCGCAAAATCCAGGATGGTCATGGTGCGCGCTCCTCAATTTCCGGCCAGGCTGATATGCCGTTCTCGGTGGCCATAAGCTCGATCGGTTTACTTGAGGCCGCGACTTTAACAATTTCATCTTCCGCGAAAAGCCAAACCACCCATCCGGAAAATTCATTGCCGGATCGATACTCTTGGTCCCATCCCGCAAAAACTGTGCGATTACTACGCATGAACTGGGAAGTTACAACATGGTTGGTCGAACCCATGGGATCAAGATTAAAATTTGTGTCCACTGTGCTGTAAACACGGTATTCTCTGGTGGTTTTCGTTCCCCATGGCGGAATCACCAAAAAAGAGATCACCGCCCTATATTCACGCGGCTTCCTGCTTAAATTGCGGAGTTGGAGTTCCAAGGCAACTTGCTGTGTTTTGTCCTTGTCGAACGATCCATAGTCGGTAGACCAATTTGTGGTCCGTTTGTTCATAGTCCTCAGCCGCCGTACTTTCAGATCGACAAGGGGCTGTTCCGCAAGCGCCAGCGCGCAGAGACACAGGGCAAAACAGGCCACCAGATATATTTTAATTCGGCGCATGTTACAGCTCCCATTCGAAGATTATTTACCTTGCGTTTTTGCCGGGTGGTAATGCACGTGCACGCGGCGGGTGAATCCCACTTCTTTCACCAGAATCCGCTCGACCTTGGAAGCAATCCGGTCGCCATCGGCAACGCTCAGCATCCCGTCTATGCCGATGGTGACATTCAGCACCAAGTATGGCCCAAAATGATGCGCCTGAACCTCTTCCACCGCAATGATACCCGGGATGCCGGCCAGCAGCGCGCGCACCTGCCGATCGAGATCAACGCCCGGCACAGCGTCCATCAAATTCGCCGACGAGTCCCGGAGGATCTGGATGCCGGTCTTGAAGATGATCAGCGAGACCAAGGCGCCCGCCAGCGGATCGGCCCAGTGGTACCCCATCCGGCCCATCAGGATGCCCAGCCCCGCGCCCGCCGCGGAAAACACATCATTCCGATGATCTTCGGCCAGCGCCAAGACGGCGGAGTTCCCCGTTTGTTTCGCCCATAAGCGCGTGACGATGGTGAGCGCGATTTTCAGGACGACCGTCGCCAAAGCCACCCAGAGTGTGAATCCGGCGGCGTAAATCCGCTCGGTCTTCCCCACAACCATGTCAAATGCCGCGTTGACGGAATCCCAAAAAATCGCCACAGCCGTCGCCATGACAAATGCGCCCACAACCACCGCGGCGATGCTTTCCATCTGGCTGTGACCATAGGGATGCTCGCGGTCGGCCGGCTTGCCGGCAAGCGCCATAAAAACCCGCACGATGACAAAGAAAACCACGTCCGAGGTGGAATTGATGCCATCCGCCAGCAGCGCCGAGCTGTGCCCCAGAATGCCGGCGGTGGTTTTCACCGCCGCCAGCAACAGGTTGGCGCCCAGCCCCAGATTGACGGCCCGCAGACTGAGTTGATGCCGGCATGCTGTTGACAGATTTTCCCGGACTTTCATGGCGCGCCGCCACGTTCCGCGGCACCCGCCGGGAACCATTTTTGCGTCCGCAGGCAAATCCGCACCAGCCAAAGCATCACTGGCACTTCGATCAACACCCCCACCACCGTCGCCAGGGCCGCCCCGGATGAGAGCCCAAACAACATCGTGGACGTGGCAATCGCCACTTCAAAATGATTCGAAGCGCCGATCATGGCGGCGGGCGCCGCATCGCGGTATGACAATTTCAGGAGTTTGGCCGCGCCATAACCCAGCCAGAAAATCAACATCGTCTGGATGAACAGGGGAATGGCTATCCATAAAATCGTCAGCGGGTTGCCCAGGATGGTCCCGCCCTTGAAGCTGAACAGCAGCACTAGCGTGATCAACAGGGCAATAATCGTAACCGGCGTGAGCACATGCAGGAACTTTTCTTTGAACCATAACTCGCCCCGGACCCGGATGATCCATTGGCGGGACAAATAGCCGGCCACCAACGGCAGCGCCACATAAATCACGATGGACAACAACAACGCCTGCCACGGCACCGGCAGGCGCCCCACCCCCAGTAAAAAACCGCCCAACAAGCCGTACAGGAGAAGCATGGACAATGAATTAATCGCCACCATGATCAGGGTCAGGCCATCATTGCCCCGCGCCAGGTATCCCCACACCAGCACCATCGCCGTGCAGGGCGCGATCCCCAGCAGGATGCAGCCGGCGAAATAGCTGCGCCAGAGCGGCACCTGCAGCATTTTTACGCCTTCATGCAGCACCACGATCCCCGCGCCATGCGTGGCGCCCAAGGCCAGTTCCAGGCCAAACGGCATTTTCACCAAGTCGGTCGCTTCCGCGCCAATCAGGCCCCGGAACAGAAAGCCCAGGAAGAAAAGGGCAATGGCGTACATGGTGAACGGCTTGACGGCCCAATTCACAAACAGCGTCAGCCAGACGGGTTTGCCGCTCTTGCCCGCTTTGATCACAGACGCAAAGTCAATCTTGACCATGATGGGATACATCATGCAGAAGAGGCAGATGGCGATGGGGATCGAGACCACCGGTGCGCCGTTGACATAGACGGAAAGGCCATCGAGATACTTGGCCACGCCCGGCGCCACTTTCCCGAGCAAGATGCCGGCAATGATGCACAGCGCCACCCAGACAGTCAGATAGCGCTCAAACACATTCGTCAGTTTCCGTTCGTTGGCGGGGTCAATCGCATCACTCACTTTCATGCTCCTTGCTTTGCTTCCGCGGAATTTTTAAGCGACTCCGGCAATTGCTCAACCCAGGCCCGGATCTCGTCCCGCACACGGCGGTAGCAAGCAAGGGCCTCCTCCTCCGTCCGGGCATCGCGCGCCAGGCGTGGCGGATCGTCAAAACCAACATGCACTACTTTGGTCTTACCCGGAAATAACGGACAGGCTTCGTGTGCATTATCGCAAACCGTCACCACAAAGTCAAACCCGACATCCTGCAATTCGTCCACATGCTTCGACCGCTGGCCGGATATGTCTATCCCGGCTTCGGCCATCACTTTCACGGCGTTCGGATTCAAGCCATGCGTTTCGATCCCGGCGGAATAAGCATCCAGCACGTTACCCTTCAGATGCCGCGCCCAGCCCTCGGCCATCTGGCTGCGGCAGGAATTGCCGGTGCAGAGAAAAAGAATCTTCAAACGTTCCATGGTGGGTTACTAGTTCCTATGCACACACTTAACGCTGAGCCCGGAAAAACGTGCCCTGCGAACTTTAAAATCTCAAGGCAAGACTACCAGGAGATCCACAAGGTAACCGGCCGTGACCGCAACCACAAACACGGTCAACACAAACGCAAACAGCAATCGTTTTTTGAAGATGGAGCCCAGGATGATGATCTCGGGAATGCTCGCGCCGGCCCCGGCGATCACCAGGGCCAGAACGGTGCCGACGCCCATACCCTTGCCGATCAGGGCGGCGCCGATGGGGATCACCGTTTCGGCCCGGATGTACATGGGCACGCCCAAAGCCGCCGCAATGGGTATGGACCACGGGTTGCCCGGCCCGGCCAGGCGTACCACGAGATCCTGCGGGAAGAAGCCATAGATGAAGGCGCCGATGCCCGCGCCCAGCATCAGGTACCAGAACACCCCCTGGAAGGTAGCGGCCGCCGCTAACGACGCCCTTTTCAACCGTTCCTTGAACGGCACGCGCGCGGAGTCGTCCGCGTCCATAATGACCGAGCAGCATTTAGATTGAGCCGGCGGATCTGCCCTTGATGCGGCGGCCCCCGAACAGCAACCGCCGCCGGCAGAAGCCGCGCGCGCGGCCGCCGGTTCGATCTCGGCTGGCGAACTGCAACATCCGCCCTGAATGCTTGCCAGCAGCCTGACATCCCTTTCCAGTCCGAGCTTCGACAGCAGGGCCGCCGTAAGCATCGAGCCTAAAAAGGTTACGACCACATAGACCACCGTCACCTTGATGCCCAGCAGCATGAGAAACAGCCCGATGATGACCGGGTTAAGCACCGGCGAGGCAAACAGGAACGCCATGATCGGGCCGAACGGGACACCGCCCTTGAGCAAGCCGGTCACGATGGGAACCGTTGAACAGGAACAGAAAGGCGTGATGGCGCCAAGGCCGGCGCCCAGGAAATATTGCATCCACATCAGCCGGCCGGCCAGAAATCCCTTGATGCGGGACGGGGGCAAATACTCCAGTAGCAAGCCGATGATGAAGGCCACCACCACGAAGATCAGGATCAGCTCCCCGGCAATCATCAGGAAGAATTTGCCGGCGGTCATAAAATTATTAAGCTCGAACATATTATTGCATTTCTTTCAGGAACCGCACGCCTTCTGCCCCGGGATAACCTTGCCGGCGGGCGCGCCAGGGGGCGAACGGGTTGAGGCGCAGCAGCATCCACCCTCCCCGCAACAGGACTCCTTGCCCGTAATCATGCCGGACATAATCGCCTCCGCGCATCCAACGCCGCTGTTGACGGCAATGGCGTTGGCCGGGCAGTTCCGGGCGCAGGCCCCGCATTCCATGCAGGCATCCCGATCCGAAATACGCGCTTGCTTGCCCGCTACGGCAAATACTCCGTGCGGGCAGACGATCTCGCACATTCCGCAACCGCTGCACCGGTTGACGTCAAGTTTCAGCGAGATATCGCGTGATAAGTATTTCATCATGATCTCCTCACCATGCCGGCAAGAATCCGGCCGCGGTCCATGCCGCCAACCCAATCGCACCGATCGCCATCTGCGCGGGAAGCGCCCGCCGCACCTCCCGGAGCACCCCGGACGGCGATGTAAACGTGGTTGCCCCGGTGAAGCTGAGCAGCATGTGGGAAGCGCCTGCCGAAACCAGCAGCAGCCAGGCCGCGGAACGCAGCACGGACCAGCCCGGGCCCGCCGCCCAGATGCCGCAAGCAGCAATCGCAATCCCCAGCCAGGCGCCCTTGATCGAGAACGCGCGCGCCGGCAACCATGGGAGCAGGAGCGGACCGAGGACACCGGCGAACACATAAGACAAGAACCATAGCGCGAACACCATGCCGCCCGTGTTCCACCCCGTTGACAAGGAGAATCCCTGCGCGGACACGCCGGCCAGCACCGCGAGCGCCAGGCCGGACAACAGCATCTTCCTGAAGCCGATGACCAGTTCCAATGGCGCCAGGATAAGTCGCTCGTGCCAGCGGAAACGCACGCGGCGCATGTCAGGGGTGGCTTTGAGGCCCGCCCGCAGGAATGCCGCAATCTCCGCGGCATAGACCGGCCCATAAACCACCGCAAAGCCGGTTTGCTGCTTGACTGCATGAGCCGCGACGCCCGGCGCCCCCAGTTGAGGCAGAATGAGACGGCGGTGTGTGACATGATCATGCAGACGGCATTCGTTAACCATGCGGACCAGTTCATCCGTGCCGAATGTGCCCTTGCCGGCCGCGCACCAGACGTTGATCCCGCGGGTGTCCAGCGCCAGAATCCACGCGTCGATCCCTGCCAGCGAGCGCCGCAGCAGATCAAACGAAAGCTTGTAGTTCGCCGAAACAAAAACCGGAGCATCCGGCCCGGGCGATCCGCATGCGTATAAGCCCGGGGTCACGCTGTAGCGTGTCCGGCGGAAGTTCAACCTGACCCCGATGGCGCCAAGATAATCGCCGATAGTCCATTCCGGACCAGCGTGGCCGATGCCATCCACGGGGGGCAAACCAGCAACTGGTGCTGGCGCTTGTTCGGCATGAAGGGAACTGTTCATTAAAACGTAGCCAGCAAATAGAATCCCGCGCAGACGAGCAGCACGCCGGCGACGATGCGGATCGCGGTCTCCGCTTTTTGCATTTTAATCGCCGCTTTGCCCAGCGAAACACCAAGCAGGATGGCGCCGAGCGGCAGACTGAACCCCACGCCAAAAGCCGCCATCAGCATCATGCCCCAGAGGATTTTGCCCATCAAGATGCTGGCGCCGATGACGATGAATATTCCGGGGTTGCAGGGCAAAGAGCAGGCGGCCAAACCGCCCCCAACCAGCAATCCAACCAAAACCGTACCCAGCATCCCTGGGACGGCGGAATGCGATTCCGCCTTGCGCGTGAACCGCGGCAGTTTAACCGGCAGCAACTTGAGCGCGGCAAGGCCCAGGAGCACGGCCACGGCGCCCGCAAAGATCTTCCAGTACCGACCGAGCAGCGCCTGGGCGGTCTGCCCCACGAACCCGGCCACCAACCCGAGGGTAATGAGCGCCAGCGTGGTGCCGATCATGAACGAAATTGCCGACACGCAGGCCGTACGCCGGTTCACATCCTGGCGGGTGCCCGAATAGGCCACCAGCATGCCCATGGCCGGCAAGGTGCAACAGGCGCTGGCAATCGCGCTCACCAAGCCCAAGAGGAATGCCAGCGGCAAGGCCATGGCCCCAGTGCTGGCGGCTTGCAACGTATCGGTAACCCATTTCAGCATTTCCGCCATGGCACCCCCTTAATTGCATCCCGCCGGTCCGCAGCCGGACGGTCCGCACCCGCCGGCGCTTGACGCGGCAACATATCCCTGGATGAGTTTTGTTTCGGTAATGTCGCCCGACACCGGAATCATCCCGCGGCCCTTGACCATCGCAATCACACACGGCACCGCCACTTGCGCGGCAACCTGCGCATAGTCCAGCGAGTCCGTCTTCAGCGTGAAAACACCGATCTTTTGTCCTTGCGCTTCGATCGTCTTCGCCGCGCTGCGCATTTGCGCCAGGGGGGCCTTCATCGGCGGATCGTTTTTGTCGGCCAGGAAAACAAACACCCCGCCCGTATCGGAGGCCACCGCGTTCAGTTCGTCGAGCGCGCCGAGTTCTTTTACAGCAACCGTGACAGGGATTGCGGCCGCATCGCCCGTTGCGGGCGCCGCATCGGCTTGAGACGCAGACGCCCGGCCGGCGACCGGCAAGGCGGCAAAGCCAGACGCCGCGGTAGCGGCCGGGGCGCTGTTGTTTTTCATCACCGCCCGCGCCACCAGCACTCCGGCAGCGAGGAGAATGACCACACCTGCTATCCAGCGCATGCGACTCGCGGGCACACCGGCATGACAGCCGCAGCCGGGACCGCAGGCCGCAGCCTCCGCTTTCGGCGCTTCCAGGTTGTTGGTCGGTGTCCAGTCTTCATTTCTTGTGATCATCGGTCATCCCTCCTTATTGCGCGCCAATCGCAGCGCCGCTCGCAATCAATGCATACGTCCGTTCGTCCAATTCATCCGGCATCGCACACTCCCGCTTGTGGTCCCGCTAACGCCGACGGCGCATTGTTCCCGTTCAGGGCTTGCAGAAAAGCCGGCGGCAAAGCTTGTTCATATCCTCACCGCAAATACGCTTCAGATTCTTCCGGTCCTCAACAATCCGGCTGGTCTGCGCCATGTCCTTGCAAAGCAAAGCGATGATCTTGCCCATCGACGGGGCGCTGAAATCCCTGGACAGCCGGTAATACATCCAGCGCCCGTCTTTGCGACTCTCCACCAGGCGCGCGGCACGCAGGATGGTCAGGTGCTTCGAGACCGTGGACGGGGCCAAGTCCAACAGGGCAATGAGCTGGCAGACGCACAACTCGCCGCCCTCAAGGGCGCAAAGCGCGCGCAGGCGGCTTTCGTCCGCCAACGCCTTCAGCACATCCATCACTTCACGCATAGGATCCTCCGTCAATTCGTTATATGGTGAAATATATCATACGTTGAAATTCCGTCAAGAAGATATTTTGCCATAACTTTTGTTTGCATATGCCGAAGTTTGCGCTATATTTATCGAATCATTATAGATGTTTTGAGTTGAAACAAATGGCGGAGAGGTTCAGGGATGCAACGGCACGGTCTGGCGGTGAATGAACTCCTGCATTCGCACGAGTTCAGCGCGTTGAACCGCGAAGGGGAACGGCGCACGGCCTGGGTGATGTGGCTCACCATCGCCGCCATGGTCCTGGAAATCCTGGCCGGATGGATCACCGGCTCGATGGCGCTGCTGGCGGACGGCTGGCACATGGGCACGCATGCGACAGCCCTGGGGATCGCCTGGGCATCTTTCGTCTTTACCCGCCGGCATGCCCGCGACCCGCGGTTCACGTTCGGCACCGGCAAAGTCGGCATCCTGACGGCATTCGGCAGCGCCATTGTCCTCGGACTGGTCGCCATCCTGATGTTCTGGGAGTCGGGCCAGCGGCTTTTGGCGCCAACGACCATCCGGTTCGACGAGGCGCTGTTCGTCGCCTCGATCGGGTTGGCCGTGAATCTGGCCAGCGCGTGGCTGCTCCGGGGAAATCACGGGCATACCCACGAACATGCCGATCACATGCGGCACGACCACAACCTGCGGGCCGCATATTTCCACGTGCTGGCGGACGCCGTCACCTCCGTGCTCGCCATTGCCGCGTTGCTGGCGGCCCGTCAGTGGGGCTGGATGTGGGCCGACCCCCTCATGGGCATCGTCGGCGGCGCCATCATCCTGCGGTGGGCCTGGAGCCTGGCGCGTGAAACCGGCCAGATTCTCACGGACAGCGATCTCGCGCCCGCGGAAGCGGACGCCATCCGCCGCGCCATCGAAAGCGACGGCGACAGCGCCGTGACGGATGTGCATGTCTGGCGCGTGGGCGCCGCCGAAAAATCGGCCATCATCAGTTTGGTGACCGGCCAGGGGCGGACGCCCGCCGACTACCGCGCCCGGCTGCGGTCTTTCACGGAATTGCGGCACATCAGCATCGAGGTGAATCCCTGCGCCGCGTGCACCGGTAAAACAACCGCCCCCAACCCGGCGCGGCCGTGACAATTTTACTTTTGAGGCGGCGTTACTCCGCGCCGATCTTGATCGTCACATCCTGCGGCAGGGCCACCCCCGCCGCGACCTGCATGGCCTTGAAGGCGCCAACCGGCACCGCGCAGGCGGCGCAACAACCTTTCAGGCTTTCGCGGGCATGGGTTAACACTACGCCGTCGGATCCGGCGCCAATCTCGGCATAACCATCCACGGACCCCTTGGCCATCAACGCCTCACCGAACTTGCGCGCCTTATCGCACGCGCTGGCGATCTTGAACGTCACATTCTGCGCATCGTCGCTTTCGGCCTGAATGCGCGTCTGGAATCCGCAAATCCCGCCATCAATCACCGCCAATGCTTTCATGGATTTTCCTTTTTATGATTTGGCTGGCCGGCGCGGCGGCCGCCATCCTGGCCTTCAAAATCAACGCGCGGTATAGATCATGTACAGCCCGCCCAACAGCACCAATACCCCGCAGATTTTCTTCAAAATCACCGCACCCCGGGATTTTTCACTCCAATCCAGGTAATGCTGAACCATTTCCGTGAAAGTGCCGGCCAACACGATCACGCCGCAATGTCCAACGCCATACATCGCCAGCAACCCCGCGCCATAAAGCGCGCGATCCGCCGCGACCTTGAAGGTGACCGCCAACATCGGCGCCATGTAGGCGAAGGTGCAGGGTCCCAGCGCCACCCCGAAAATCAATCCCAGCAGGAACGCCGCCAGGTAGCCTTTGCGCTTCAGGCCAACCCGGTTCGGCCCGGCCAATGGCAACGGAATGACCTCCAGCAGATGCAGGCCGATGACGAAAAACACCAACGCCACGCCGTAATTGGCGGAGGCGCCCAAATCGCCCAGCATCCGCCCCGCCACCGCGGTCAGGACGCCGATGACGGCGATGGTCACGAGCATGCCCAGCGCGAACAGGAAGGCGATGGTAAAGGCGCGCCGCGTGGTGATATTCCCCTGCTCGTCAATGAACCCGACGATCAAGGGAATGCTGGCCAGATGACAGGGACTCAAGATGATGCTCAACACGCCCCAAACCAGCGCTGCCAGCATGGCAATCATGGGGGCGCCGTCAACCGCGCGCGTCAACGCCGTAAAAATTCCTTCCAACATTTTTACATCCCTTTATGAGAACATTGAAGATTGCGCAGATGGCGGTCACTGCCCCGGGATTGTGGCGGCCAGATCCACCCCAAATTCCTTCCACTTGTTCAAAATATCCTCCCGGGCCATGAAGCCCTCGTGGCGAAACAGTTCCTGGCCATCGGCCGCGAAAAAAATCTGGGTGGGGATGACCCGCACGCCATATTCCTCCCCCGCCGCCGGATTTTTCCACACATCAATGAAATCAACCGTCAACCGTCCGGCCTGACTGGTTTTTAATTCATCCAAGATGGGCGCCATCATCTTGCAGGGGATGCACTTATCCGCGCCCAAATCCACCAAGCGGGGCAGTTTTTTCGATGTGTCAGCCGCCGGCGCCGGCATGGAATTAACGGCCGGCGGCGTGACTGCCGCCGCCACGCCGGCGGCATCATCCGCCGCGCCGGACGGCATCCCCCGCGACGTGGCGGATTGCGTTTTTTGTTTCAGGACCACCACCGCCGCCGCCGCGGCGATGACCATGGCAATGATGACGATATTTTTTGTGGTTTTCATGTTCCCAACATTCTCCCAATCTCCTCGGCGCCGAGCACTTTCCCCACGCTCTTGACCTGGCCATCCACCACCAGGGCCGGGGTACCCATCACGCCGAACTTCATGATTTCCGCGATCTTTTCAACTTTTTCAATTTGCGCCTCAATGCCCAATGCCTTAACCGCTGTTTCGACATTGGCAAACAACATCTTGCATTTCGGACAACCTGTGCCAAGGATCTGAATCTTCACAACTTACCTCCGTGTTTAGGGTGAATTGAATTACGCGTAAATAAAAGATAGAGCGCGGGCATCAGCACCAGCGCCACCGCGATTTCCATCAGCAGTCCGCCGATGGCGGCTACGGCCATGGGTTTCAGCAAGTCGCCGCCTTCACCCAAATTGAGCGCCAGCGGAATGAAGCCGGCGATGGTGCTCACGGTGGTCATGACCCGCGGGCGCAGCCGGATTTTCGCGGCGGTCAGCACCGCTTCGAACGGCGCGATGTGCCGCTGCGTCCTTAATTCTTCGGCAAAAGTCAGCAAGAGGACGCCATCGTTGACCGTGGCCGCGATGACGATAAACACCCCGATCGCCACCGTGGCGCCGACAGCCAGGTTGGCGGCGCCGAGGGCGAACACCATGCCCGCCAGGCAAAAAGGCACGGACAGCAACATTATCAAAGGCAAGCGGTAACTTTCAAACTGGATCGCCAGCGTGACGAACGCGAAGAACAGCGCAAAAAGCAGGATCAGCCCCATGGTGCGCGTGTTCTCCCCCATCATCTGGGCCTGGCCGCCCATTGCGAACGACACCCCCGGCGGAGGCGTCAATGCCGCCACCGCCTCCTGCGCGCGGCGGGTGGCCTCGCCCACGCTTACGCCCGCCGCATCCGCGCGGACAATCACCTGCTTGATCTGGTTCTCGCGCGTGATTTCAACCGGCCCCACGGCACGGCGAACCTCCGCCAGGTCCCGCAAAAAGATGGCCCGTCCGTCACGCGATTCCAGGATGAGCCCCTCGAGGTCCTCTTTCCCCGTGAGTTTCGGCTCCGGCACCATGACGCGGATGTCGTAGTACTCGCTGCCATCCCGGTATTCAGTGGAGACCACGCCGCCCACCAAGCCCCGCAGGGTGGCGGCGACGCGGGCAACCGGAATGCCCAGCGCCGACGCGCGCGCGCGGTCCACGTGCACCCGGTATTCCGGCTTCGTCATGTCCATCGAGATGTTCACGCCGCTCAGCCCCGGGGTCTCGCCCAGTTTCGCCGCGGCCTGTTTGGCGAAATCATAGATTGGCATGATTTCCGACCCTTGCACCTTGACCTCGACATCCTGCAGCCCAATCTGACGAATGCCCTTGAGTTTCATCTGCATCACCGGCATTTTCGCGCCCGGCGCCATAGCGGACTTAACCATCGGCGTGATTTTTTCGACAAACTGTTCGGTGCTGAGCGAACGCTGGGCTTTAGGCAGAAGTTGTATATCCACTTCGCCCTCCTGGGCGATCTCGTAAGTCGCCAGCCCCCACACCCGGCCGCCCGCCATGGTGAACATGCTCTGAATTTCCGGCAGCCCTTGGAGCTGCGCTTCCACTCGATGCAGGATCCGGTCGGTTTCGCCCACCGACGTGCCCGCCGGCAGTTTGAGCTTCACCATCACCCGACCGTCGTCCACCTTGGGCAGGAACTCCGAACCGACGCCAGGATACAGGCGCGCCGCAAAGCCCAGCAGCACGAGAAAGAGAGCCAGCACACCCCAGCGGAGGCGCAGAACCCATTTCAGCCCCGCCCCATAGGCATCCGTCACACGATCAACCATACCATCAAAAGCCCGCGCCAGGCGTCCAGCTTTGCCGCCGCCCTGCACGCCGGCCAACAAACGGTCGGCGAGCAACGGGGTCAGCGTGGTGGCGATGAGCAGGGAAAGCAGAACGATTCCGGCCACCACGAGCACCAATTCCCTGAACAGAAGCGAGGCCATCCCCGGGACGAACAGAAACGGGAGGAATATGGCCAGAAAAGTTACGGTCGAAGCGATCAGAGCCGGTCCCACTTCGGCCGTAGCGCGCACGGTAACGCTTTCCGAACGGCCATGGGCCAGCGCGGCTTCCTCGTGTTTCAGGCGGGTGATGTTTTCAAGCACAATGATGGAATTGTCCAGAATCACGCCCAAGGCTACCACCAACCCGCCCAGCGAAAATAGGTTCAGGGAAAACCCCGCCAGGCGCATGAGGAAAAAGTTTGCCAGCAACGTCACGGGCAGCGCTACGACCATGACCACCACCTGCCGCCAGTGGCCGAGGAAGAAATAGGTCACCAGAATGACAAGGATCGCGGCCAGAATCGCGGAATCGCGCACGCTCAGGATGGCGTGCATGACGTAGTCACCCTGGTTTTCGACCACGCCGAATTCGATATCCTCCGGAATCTCGGAACGCAGCGCCGCCAATTTGGCCTTGACCGCGGCCGCCACCTGCACGGTATTGGCTTCGGCCTGCTTGAGCACGTTGAGCTTGACGCAAGGCCGCGCGTTAAAGCGGGTATTCACCCGCATTTCCTCGTGGGAATCCTCGACCGAGGCAACATCGCGCACGTAAACGAGTTCGCCGTTCGCGCCGCGCGCGAGGGCGACATTGCGGATTTCCTCAAGACTCTCGAACTCGCCCATCGTCCGGGCGATGATTTCCCGCGTCTCCACCGTGACCCGGCCGGCGAAGATCTGGCGGTTCTCGTCGCGCAAAGCCTCCGCCACCCGCTCGGGAGAAAGATTGTACGCGATCATCCGTTGCGGATCGAGATGCACGCGGATTTCCCGTTTGAGACCGCCAACCACCTCGGCGCCGGCCGTGCCCGGAACCGCGCTCAGCCGATCCACCAGCCAATTGTCCGCCCAATCGCGCAACCACACCAAGCTGCGCCGGTCAGAGGCGAGCGCCACCTCCATCACGGGCAACTGGGACGGGTCCGCCTTCATGATCATGGGCGGTTCCATGTCGGACGGCAGTTCGCGATTAATCCGGCCCATCACCGCCATGACGTCCTGATAGGCCGTGTCCACGTCCACGCCGAACTGGAAGTTCACCAGCAGGGTGTACATGCCTTCGATACTGGAAGAATCGAGATAATCCAGGTTATCAATCGCGGCCATGGCGCGCTCGACCGGATCGGCGATATTGGTGTCGATTTCTTCCGGCGTGGCGCCGCGCCACCAGATGTGGATTTTCACCATGGGATAGGTGATCTCCGGCAGGTAGTCCACATCCAACCGGATCAGCCCGAACCAGCCGAGCACAGCCGCGGCGACGGAAAGCACCGTCACCGCCACCTTGTGCCTCAAACTGACATCCGTAATCTTCATAATGCGGGCTGGCCCTTTCCGGCTGGTTTTTCGGCCTTGGCGGGAACGGGGTTGCCGGCCGCGCCGCCAGGACCGCCGGGACCCTGCTGCTTCTGCCCCATGACCTTAACCGGCGCGCCGTCCTTGAGCGCGTCGTTGCCCCGGGTAATCACCATTTCGCCGGCTTGAATGCCGCTCGCCACGGCCACGGCTCCGCCGGCCTCCATCGCCGCCTTGACCTTGCGCCGGAAGGCTTTCCCGCCCTCCACCACGAACGCAACCGTCTCCCCGCCGGGCAACACCGTCAGAACGCTTTCCGGCACCACGACGGCATTCGTCAGCGTTTGCACCGCGACCTCCACCCGGGCGAACATACCGCTCAGGAGTCGCACTTCGTCACTCACCACGGCTTCCGCCGTTAAGGTGCGGGTCATGCGATCCAGTTCCGGATACACCCGGACGATTTTGCCGACGAAATGCCGGTCCGGATAGGCGTCCAGGGAAATGCTGACAGGCTGATCTTTTTGAACCGCAAGCGCTTGCTGCTCGGGAATGGAAATCCGAACAACATGGCTTGCCGGCTCGTAGAGCTCCACCAACGGCGCGCGCGGCGAGACGTAATTCCCTTCGGATATCCAAACCCTGGAAACCACGCCGTCCCAGGGCGCCTCAATTTCATAGTCGCTCGCGCCTGTCTCCATCGCCGCTACCAGAGCTTCAGCGCGCTTCAGATTCGACCGCGCCGCGTCCAGTTGTTCGCCGGCCAACGAGCCGCTTTTAACCAATTGCTCGACGCGTTTAAACTCCGCTTCCTGCCGGCGGAATTCCTCGCGGGCCGCATCCAGCCCGGTCTCGGCGATCCGGCTGCGGCCAACTTTCACCAGGATCTGGCCTTGCTTGACCGCATCGCCCTCACGGACGGAACACGCCACGACCGGCCCTTCCGCCGGCGACGCCATGCGCGCCACCTTCACCGGCTCCACGGAGCCGGTGTAGGACAGTGTCTTCGAGAAATCGCGCTTCTCCGCCTTCGCTACCTGCACCAAGGCCAGCGGTTTCCGGGCCGGCTCGTCCGCTCCCTGTTTCTTACCGCAACCTGCCGCCAGCAGAATCGCCAACGCGCATCCGCACCATCCCCAATATGTCTTCATGGTAATATCTCCCCTATCGCCAGGCGGCGCCGCGCGTCCGCTACCGCCAGATCCGCCAGGGCGCGGGCATGGGTGGTCTGTGCGATCACCAGCGCGGTCTGTGCGTCCAGCACATCCGTCATTGTGCCCTTGCCCAGGTCGTACTTCTCCTGCATAATCCGGAAACTCTCGTCCGCTTGGCCGACGGCCTGTTCGGCCGTCTGGACCCGCTCGCCTGCGGCGGCGATGTCCGACAAGGCCGTCTCCACTTCAAAGCGAATCTGCAGTTCCAGCTTCCGCAGACGCTCCTGCGCGCCGCGCTGCCGGGCCTTTTGCTCCGCCACCTTCGCCCTGGTCAGCCGGCCGTCGAAGATGGGCACTTCCACCACCAAGCCGGCACGGCCAACGTCCGACTGGTCATCGGCCGCATCGGGCTGATCCGACGGATCCGGCATCCAGCGCGCGCCATACGACGCCTGTGCGAAGAGCGTCGGCCGATAGCCTGAACGCGCGGCGCGCACCCCGGCACCGGCGGCTGAGACCGCGGCCTGCGCGGCGCGGTAATCCGCGCGCCGGGCAAGCGCTAGCCGCATGCATTCCGCCGCGCCGGGACAGGCGGCAAACTCCTGCATCGCCAACTTGCCCTCGGCCTCCGGGGCGGCGGCATCGTCCAACCCAAGCAGCGCCGCCCAGGCACGCTGCTGAACCGTGCGGTTGCTGCGTTCCCGCACCTGGCGTTCGTACAGTTCGGCCCGCCGGACATTGGCCCGCAACAAGTCCACCCGCGCCGCCTTTTCCGCCTGCACCAAGGCTGCGATGCTGCGCTGCTGCTCGTCCATGGCGCGGACGGCGGTTTCCAGCGACCGCAGCACCTCATCCTGTGCCAGCAAGCCATAGAACATGGCCGTCACCTGATAAACGAGCGACTCGCGCACACGGATCAACTGATCCTCCGCTCCTTTCCAGTTCCACGCCGCCGCATCCGTCTCGCCGGAGACGCGGCCGCCGGTATAAAGCGGCAGGCTGGCAACCAGTTCCGCCCCCAGCGTCTGCGCGCCGAACACGCCCTGCTCGCCGTTCCGCGTCGCAGGCATCAACCGTTGGTCTTCCGTCCAGTAATCATAGGCGCCGCGGGCCTTCAACGTTGGCCACCCGCCTGACCGGGCGGCCTGCAGGCGCGCCGCCGATTCCGCCACCCGGCTTTGCGTTTCAGCCACATCGGGATTTTGCACCAAGGCCAGCTCCAGCGCATCCGCCAGCTTTAAGGCGCGCGGGGATTGGCCGGCAACGCCTTGCGCGTTCAACATTGCCGCGCCAAAGCCGGCAAGCAGCGCCAGCCCTATGTTTTTTGAATTCTTCATGCAACCAGCGCTCCAAAGATGATTCCCGTGACCGTTGCCATCACCACCACCAACCCGACGAAAGTCAGGGTCTTTTTCGGGCCGAGGATGGAATTTATCACCAGCATGTTCGGTAAGGATAACGCCGGCCCGGCCAACAAGAGCGCCAGCGCCGGCCCCTGCCCCATGCCGCTGTCGAGCAGCCCGCGCAAAATCGGCACTTCGGTCAGGGTGGCAAAATACATCAAAGCGCCGGTGAAGGAGGCGAAGAAATTGGTCCAGACCGGCCAGATCAACGCCAGCCAGACGGGCACATCGCCATCGGCGCCCGAGATCAGCGACAGCAGCGCGGCCGGTGAATCGCCCACCAGCGCCTGAATCCAGACATTCGGCACAATGCCGGCGTCCTTGCCTTCCGGACTGCCCAAAAAGAAGCCGGCGGCGAGCACACCGCCGAACAGCAATGGCAGAATCTGCTTCGCAAATCCCCAGGTCTGATCGCGCCAATCCTTGAGTTCCGCCCCACCGCAGAAGGTGAGCCCGATCAACCCGGCCGATCCGGCGGCAAAGGCCGCTACCGGATACCCCGGAAACGCGATGCCCAGGATCACGGCCGGCATGGCCGCCACGGCAATCCAGGCCAGCCGCACTTTGAAAAAACGCCACAAGCAAAATCCCATGAGCGCCGCAAACAGCGCCGTCACCAGCCATTTGGCCTGGTAGATCGCAAACCACAAGCCCGCCGGCGCCAAAGGCTTGCCCCAGTTGGCGAACACCAGGATGCCCACCATCGCGAAGAAGTATAGCGCCACTTGCCACAGGGGCCGCTCCTTGCCATCGTCATCGCCCAGATATACGGGTTGTACTTGCGCCGCCTTCGCCCTTTCCTCTTTCAGGAAGATCAGGTGCATCAGCAGGCCGATGATCACACTAAAGCCTATGGCGCCGACCGCCCGCGCCACGCCCAGTTGCCACCCCAGGATGCGCGCGGTCAGCACAATGGCCAGCACGTTGATCGCCGGCCCGGAGTAAAGGAAGGCGATGGCCGGACCAAGGCCCGCGCCGCGCATGTAGATGCCGCCGAACAGCGGCAGCACCGTGCAGGAACAGACCGCCAGGATCGTCCCGGAAACCGAAGCCACGGAGTATGCGAGCCACTTGGAGGCCTTCGGCCCGAAATATTTCATCACCGCGTTCTGGCTGACGAACACCCCGATGGCGCCGGCAATGAAGAAGGCCGGCACCAGACAGAGCAGGACGTGTTCACGGGCATACCATTTCACCAGCTTGAACGCCTCGATCACCGCTCCCTGAAAGCGCATGGACTCCACCGGCAGGTTATAGGCGACGAGGAACGCGGCGGCCAACCCCAAAAATATTTTCAATTCCTTTTTCATTTCAGAGGATCCTGAGGGTTTGCATTTGCCGCGCAGCGGAAGATTTCAAAACTTCCAAAGCACACTCAAACGCGCGCAGGATGCAGGGGCATTCCAGGTGATGGATGACCTTTTGCCCCTGTTTGCGCTCGGTGACAATTCCGGCGCGTTTCAAAAGCGCGAGGTGGCGCGAGATGTTGGACTGGTCAACGGCCGCCAGCGCGTTCAGCTCGTGGACGCACCGGTCGCCCTCGGCGAGTGCGCTGACGAGCATGACCCGGATGGGATGCGCCAGCGCCTTCAGGATATCGGAACGAATTCTGGCCTGGGAATAATTCATACGTGCCATTCTATGCGTATATGCGCATATTGTCAAATATAAAATTACGAATAATCAAGGCGCCGGCAAAGGCTAAGGGTAATACGGGTGGTCGGAGACGCAGCCAAGCTACTGGGCCGCTGCGCCGTCAGCTTGATGCCAATGAAGTTCCATGGGCAACAGCATTGGCGCGGGCGAAGCACGCTTCCGGGGACCGCTCAGCAATTCCTCCATCAGATCGAAGGCCACTCGCCCCTGCTTGCGGTAAGGCGCGGTGATCAGGTTGGCATTGGCGGTAAGGCGGTCGGCAAAATACACCGGCGCGGGCCGCCAGTCACGGCATTGTTCGAGAAAATCAGCCACGCCGGCGGATAAATTCAATCCATTGACGACCACGGCTTCGGGACGCTGCTCCGGGGGGAGGTTATACAAGGCGCGCATCGCGCCTATCCCCTCCGCCGGTTCGTCCGCCAGCGCCTGCCACCAGGAGAGTTGGGGGCGCAGTTTCTGGGAGGCGTAATATTCATAATACGCCCGCGCGATGAAATCGCAGGTGCGTTCCACGCCCGTCTGGGTGTTCCGGCGCACAATCGCCGCAATGCGCCTGCGGCCATTTTGTGACAGCCGGCGGCAGGCATCCAGCATGGCCTGGCGGCTGTCAAAAATCACCGCCGGAGCGCGCAACCCGGGGTAATGATTGCCGACACAGACGCACGGTAAACGCTCGGCGAGAAAGAACCTGATGGCGGCGGCATCCAGCGGCGATAAAACAAACACCCCGTTGATCTTCCGGCGCGTCACCAGGCAGGACAACGAAGACAAACCGTCGTCATCCACCTGGCGGCCGCGCGTGGTAAAAAGATGCAAGTGATGTTTTTGCGGACGCGCCCGTTCTTCAATGCCATGGACAATTTCCGCAATGAATCTTTCGGTGGAATCAAAAACATCGAAAAACACCACGCCGAATTCACGGAAGGCCCGGTCTGCCGGCTGGCGCACAATACTGCCGCGCCCCACCTGGCGCGAGACCAGGCCCTCGTGGGATAAATCGTTGAGCACCCGCCGGGCCGTGGCGCTGGAAACCTTGAAACGCTGGATCAACTGGCTCTCGGAAAGTTCCACATGCTTGCCGTCCAGGATTTCCGCCTTCAATTTCGTCCGGATGATCAGATGGGCCGGGACACGTTTCGGGGGGGGTGCCATCATATAAGCTCCTTGCGGCCAACCAAAGTCGAATGTTATAATACTAATTCAGGGAAAGCAGAAATGCAAGCGAATTTTTACGAAGCGGGAATGGCAGGGGCATGCTTCGGAGGGCGCCGGGCACGGCGCAGCCATGCGACGGGGGGCGACCGGCTTGCGCGCGGACTTTTACCTGGAAGCGTAAAGCCGGGCATTCAGGGCGGGGTATCCAGCGGTCCGGCCATGGAATTTTCCGCGTCGGCCACCATCCCCGGGTCCGGCGCCGCCGGCATTCCGCTGGAAACCACCACCTGAGCCGGCCGCAGCAGGTAATCTCCCAGCCAATAGCCCTGGCGGGTTTGATCAATAATCATTCCTTCCGGAAATTCAGCGGATGGCAAATGCGCGACACACTCGTGGCATTGCGGATCGAAGGCCGTCCCGGCGGCCTCCATGGGCGCCACACCCGCCTTTTTCAACACGTCCAGGAGTTGGCTGTGCACCAGGGCCAGCCCATCGTAAATGGCCGTGGGAATGGCGCCGTCGCGCGCAGCTTTCAAACCCATTTCAAAATGGTCCAAAACCGGCAGCACGTCCTCTATCAATCGTTCGGTGGCGCGGCGCGCGCGCAGCGCATCATCCCGTGCCACGCGCTTGCGATAGTTGTCAAAATCCGCCTGCAGCCTTAATAACTGGTCGCGCAACCGCGCCGTTTCGTCCGCCGGCACGGGCGTCTCCGCCGGCGCGGCGGACGCGGGATTGGCCAGGCCGCCGCCGGATTCCGGGGGCGGTGCGGACGCGGCCGCGTCATCCGGCAAGATTGCGCCATTTTCAATTGCATCAGCCATGGTATCCATTCCTTAAATCAGCGGCCGCGCCACCGTGATGGCGGCGTCATACCCCAAGGTCGCCGGCAAAACAAAATCCGGAGCAGGCGCCAAACGGCGCTTTTTGCTCCGGAACCGCCCGGCGTTCGATCCCCGCCGGCGCAAATCTTCCGCAAGGTCATGATTCTAGCATTTATTCGGTTGTAATGGCAATCTGTTTGCGCCGCGATTTTTCTTCCGTGGTTTTGCCGCCGTCGCAGCGCCGCCCGGACGGACGGCGCTGCGCGGTTGACCTCAACCAGCCTCCACCGCAATTTTCCGCGGCTTGGCGTGTTCGGTCTTGGGCAGGGTAATGCTCAAGACGCCATTTGCCAACCGCGCTTTTATTTTTTCGCGGTCAATGTCCGTCGTCAAGGTAAACGCCCGGCGATAAACGCCGGTGGCATAACCGCGATATACCAACTGGCATTTCTCCGGCGCCTGATCTTCCTGATGCCCGGTAATCGTTAATACGTCATCTTCCAGGTCAATCTCAATACTGTTTTCCGCCACTCCGGGCATATCGCAAACGACCAGCAAGGCGTCTTCCTTCTCGAAGATATCGGCCGCCGGCGTAAACACCGGCAAGTCGCGCGTCAATTCCACCTGCGGGGCGGGATGCGGCGCGCGCTCCGCCGGAACATTTTTGTTTTTACTTTCATTCATGGTGCTTTCCTCCTTTGCTTATTCCGCGCTGATGGCGATTTTTTTCGGCTTGGCGGACTCCGCCCGGGGCATGTTGATCGTCAAAACCCCCAGTTTATACCGGGCTTTAATGCCGCCTGCTTCCACATCGAAAGGCAAACGCAAGCTGCGTACAAATTTACCCGAACTGCGCTCGCAGCGGTGGCAGACAACACCTTCCTGTAAATCTCCGCCGGCGCGTTCGCCTTCGATCGTAAGGACGTCCTGGTTGACGTTGATGCTGATATTCTTGGGATCCACCCCCGGAATCTCGGCCGTCACCACCACTTCATCCTTGTTGCTCCAAACATTCACAGCCGGAAATTCATCGTCTCCCGCACCATAACCTTCGAACAACCGGTTCATTTCCTGCTGCAAACGCCGGACTCCGCTGAACGGATCAGCTCCATACATACTTGTAAATAACATTTCCCAACCCTCCATTTAACCACCCGGGAGACCATCTCCCGAATTTCATTTAATTCTACAAGCAAATATCATGCCATAATATTAAAACAACCTTATCCAGCTTAATAATAAACACATACACGAATACAAGGCAAAATTTATAAGTGTCACAATGACGCTTACGCCGGTTTTTTAAGAACACGCTAGCGTCATAATGACTCTTTACGACACAGAAAGCGGTTGTCACTTTCCGGCAAAGAGTTGGTGGAGATTAGCGTTACTGCTTGATTTTGAAATCGCAAACCAGCGGCAGGTGGTCGGAAAAAACTACCCGGGGGATGCTGAAATCGGTAATAGTTATTTCCGGGCTGTGGAGAATGAAATCAAGTTGCCGGCGCGGCGCCCAACTGGGAAATGAAGGCTGGCCGAATGGAAAGACGCTGGCCAGTCCCGTCGCCGCCATGAAAAGCCGGATTTCATTATCGCCCCAAAACGCATTAAAATCGCCGGCGACGATGCACGGTTTTCCGGTCTTGCGCACGAGGGTGTATAAATCATTCAACTGGGAATGCCGCGTGCGGAAGCGGAGCGAGAGGTGCACCAGAAAGATCACCAATTGTTCCAGTTCCAGTTCGATCACCAGGCGTTTGACACCCTTGTTGAAGTAATGGAATTTCTGGCGGCGGATGGCGCGATTGCTTAAAAAAGCGTTGACCTGCTTGCTCATGAGCGGCACACGCCGTACCCACGAAGCGTGCGCATACTTGGATTGATAAACGTGATAATGCCCCAGGGCTTCCGCCATCAAGGCCGCCTGATTTAAACGGCGCGAACGGTAAGAACCGGCATCCACCTCCAGTAGCCCGACCACATCCGGCGTCTGGCTGCGAATGAAGGTTATGATTTTTTCGACATTATCCCCGGTGCGGCCAAGGTATCCGCTCCAGGGAAGATGCCAGCGTCCGCCGCTGCCGGTGCCGTAACGCAAATTATAAAGGAGAAAACGCATGGTTATCCAGGCAGACTACCCGGCGGGCAGGGGCGGCAAAATTCCGCTGGCCGCGCCCAGCGCCGCGCCGTAGACGGCTGGCAGCGGCACGCCCAGCTTTTCCGCGAGGGCCAGGCAATCGCCATATTCGGGCACCGCCTTGATCTCCCGCCCGTCCCATGCTCCGATCTTTACCCGCACCGGCCCGTAGGGGGTGCAAACTTCCTGGTGCCGGCGCGCCAGGATGGTCCGCTGCACGGGGTGTTCGCGCACGCCGAAAGTCGTGCTCTCCAGGAAAATCGTCTCCAGGATGCGGGCGCGCTGGTCCGGCCGGCACAAGACGGTCAACAAAACTCCCGGGCGTTGTTTCTTCATCTGCACCGGAGTGACAAACACATCCAGCGCCCCCCCCGCCAGGAGACGTCCGGTCAGCGCCCCCACCAGTTCGGGGGTCGAGTCATCCAGATTACATTCGAGTTCCAGACATTCGTCCGCGGTCGTTCCCGCGGCGGCGCCGGAGCGCAAGATGGCGCGTAAAAGATTGGGGCGCCCGTGCAGTTGCGCGTGCCCGAAACCGTAGCCCGCCCCCTGAATGCAGCCGGCGGGCGCCAGCGGCTGGGAGCGCCAAACGGTCAGCAAAGCCGCGCCAGTGGGCGTGACCATTTCGAACGGTTCATCCGTGGCGATGGTGGGGAAGCCCCGCAACAACTCCACCGTGGCCGGCGCCGGCGAAGGCAGGAGGCCATGGGCGCACTTGATGGTGCCGCATCCCAAAGGCAACGGGCCGACGGCGACTTCGGCCACCCCCAGCAATTCACGGGCCAGGCAGGCGCCGACAATATCCACGATCGAATCCACCGCGCCCACTTCATGAAAATGAATTTTATCCGGGGTAACGCCATGGACCCGGGCTTCGGCCCGGGCCAGGCTTTCGAAAACACGCAGGCTCATTTCCCGGGCGGCCGCCGGCAAATCGGCGGCCGCAATGATTCTTTGAATATCCGCCAGCCCGCGATGGGGGGCATGGGCCGCATGCTGCCCGTGCCCTTTGGCCGGGGTGTCCCCGCGGTCATGGGCATGCGGGTGGTCATGGGCTTGCGTGTCGGCATGAGCTTGCGCATGGTCATGGGCATGCGTATGGTCATGGGCGTCTACGCGATGGCCGTGATGACGGCCGGCGGGGTGGACCGAGATTGCGGCATCCCCTACCCGGACCCGCACTTGCGTACCGCGCAAGCCGTGAAAGACGCCCCTTTCGGCCTCGATGGCGAAGGGTTCCAGTCCCAGCGTATCCAAACGGGCCTGCAATTCATCCCGGCTGACACCCAGATCGATCAGGGCGGCCAGGATCATATCGCCGCTGGCGCCACCCACACTCTGAAATTCCAGGATTTTCATACTCCCTGCCTGTTGATCATGGCGGCGGCGACGCCGGCGCCGAAGCCATTGTCGATATTCACGACCGTCACTCCCGGCACGCAGGAATTCAGCATGGCCAGCAACGCGGTCAACCCCTGGAAACTCGCGCCGTAACCGGTGCTGGTCGGCACCGCGACCACCGGGCAGGCCACCAGGCCGCCGATGACCGATGGCAAGGCGCCCTCCATGCCGGCCACCGCCACCAAGGCGCGGGCCTGGCGCAGATTTTCCAGTTGCCCCATCAAACGATGCAGTCCGGCTACCCCGACATCATAGGCCCGTTCCACGCGCGCGCCCATCCATTCCGCCGTCAAGGCCGCCTCCTCCGCCACGGGGATATCGGTCGTGCCGGCGCACACCACGGCCACGCGTCCGACCGGCGCCGGGACCTGGTCAACGGCAATGGTAATGGCGCGCGCCGTCTCGTGATAAATCGCCGCCGGCAGATTCCGGCAGACCTCGGCGGACTGTTCCGGGGAGGCGCGCGTGGCCAAGACGGGCTGGCCGGCGGCGTGCAACGCGCGCATCACCGCCGTGATTTGCGGCGCGGTTTTGCCCGGACAATACACCACTTCGGGAATCCGGCAACGCCGGCAACGGTCCAAATCCACCCGGGCAAAACCAAGATTCTCCACGGGGCGCTGCTCGAGACGCCGGACAGCTTCCGCCACCGGCACCTGCCCATGCGCCACCTGCTCCAGTAAATCCTTCAAATGCATGATCAAGGACCAGCGGCCACCGGCACGGCGCGGCCGGTTTCGATGGAACGGCGCGCGGCGGCCATGATGGCCAGGCCTTCCAACGATTGGCGCAGGTCCACCGGGGCCGGCCCGCCGCTGAAAAACTTTTTCATGGCGCGCATGATCGCCAGTTTATTCTGGCTGGTATCGCAAACAAACTGATGCACCCTGGTTTCGCCCTTGAATCCGCCCTGCACCCGGCCGCCATAACTGCCGCATTTTTTTACAACTTCAACCAATCCCTGGCGCTCCTGTCCGTAGTCCACCACCGCCACAACGCCGTTGGCGTTTTCCAGGGCCTGCACGCTTTGCGCCCCCGGCCCCATCAAACGCTGCAAGGCCTCCACCACATGCACGCCATACCAGATCAGGGAATCGCCGGCAGGCGCCAGGCCCAGCGGCCCGTACATATGCGCCAGGCGCGGTTCCGGCACGGCCGCCTGCGCCTGCGCGATTTCCGGCAAAAAAGGAATGGACGATCCGGACCAGACCCTGGTGCGGTGTTTTTGCGCCAGCCGCAGAATGGCGCGGCCGTCAGACAAACTGCAGGCCAGTGGCTTGTCCACAAACACCGGTTTGCCCAGGCCGGCCACCTTGCGGAAATACTCGAGGTGATAACTGCCGTCATTGATTTCCAGCATGACGGCGTCGCAGCCGTCCAGAGCTTCATCCAGGCTTTCCGTGACCTTGACGCCCAAGGCCGTCAACTGCTGCCGGCGATCGTCCAGGATTTTCTGATTGGTGAACGGCGTCAGGAAACTCAGGCAAGTCGCGGCCCGCATGCCCGCAATTTTACGCTCCGGCCCCTGAATGGCCGACGGGAACGCCACGCTGTGGCTGGTGTCCAATCCGATGATGGCAATCTTGATCATGTGAATTTACCTCTTTGATTTGTTATGCCGCAAAAAAATAAAGATCCGTTCCGCATTACGGAGCAACGATCGCCGCGGTCTGATCGCTTTCCCGCTGCAGGCCGCCGGCCAGTCCGGCGGCGATGCGCGCGGTCAATTCGTCAATGGGCAGGCGAATCTGCCGCATGGTATCGCGGTCGCGCAGGGTAACGGTGTTGTCGGCGAGGGTGTCGAAATCAACCGTCACGCCATAAGGGGTGCCGATTTCATCCTGGCGCCGGTAGCGGCGGCCGATGGCGCCAGTCTGATCCCAGAAGCACGGCCAGGCGTCGCGCAGCATTTCGAACACGTCGCGCGCCTTCCGGACAAGTTCCGGCTTGTTTTTAACCAGGGGAAAGACCGCCGCCTTGATGGGCGCCAGGATCGGCGCAAACCGCATCACGGTGCGCAACTCATAACCGGCGGGCGTTGGCCGTCCGGATTCCGCCGGGAGCACGCCCCCCGGGGTGCCGCCGGCCGGCACCCATTCCTCGGCATAGGCTTCGCAGAGCGCCGCCAGGGCGATGCGGTCCACGCCGGCGGACGGCTCCACCACGTGGGGAATGAATTTCTCCTTGGTTTCCTGGTCAAAATACTCCATGGACTTGCCGCTGTATTGCTGGTGGCGGCTGAGATCGTAGTCGCCGCGCGCGGCAATGCCCTCGAGTTCCTGAACGCCAAATGGAAATGCATACATGATATCCACGCAGGCGCTGGCGTAATGCGCCAATTCGCCGGCGGGATAGACATACTGTTGGAGTCGCTCCGCCGGCAGGCCGATGCGCCGGTACCACTCCATTCGCCGGGCCACCCAGTAGGCATGCCATTCCTGATCGGTGCCGGGTTTGACGAAGAACTCCAGTTCCATCTGCTCGAATTCGCGGGAACGGAACGTGAAATTGCGGGGATTGATTTCATTGCGAAACGCCTTGCCGATCTGGGCGATGCCGAACGGCACCTTCTGGCGGGACACCGCCAGCACATTTTGAAACTGCACAAAAATTCCCTGCGCCGTTTCCGGGCGCAGATAGGCGATGGAGGAATCCTCCTCCACCGGCCCGATGAAAGTCTTGAACATCAAATTGAACGCGCGCGGCTGGGTCAATTCGGCGGATTGACAGGCCGGACAGCGCATACCCGGCGGCAACTGGAATCCCTGGCCGGTTTTGATCAACTGCGCGCCCTGATCCTCGCAGAGCATGTCGGCGCGGAAGCGTTTGCGGCAGGCGCGACAATCCACCATCGGGTCCACGAAGCCGGCGGTATGGCCCGAGGCTTCCCAGACCCGCGGGTTCATGATGATGGCGCAATCCAGGCCGACGACATCTTCGCGCGTCTGGACGACGTCCCGCCACCAGGCTTCGCGGATATTGCGTTTCAGTTCGCAGCCCAGCGGCCCGTAATCCCAGAAACCGTTAAGACCCTCGTAAATTTCCGATCCCGGGAAGATGAATCCGCGGCGCTTGCAAAGGGAAACGAGCGCTTCCATCGTCACGCGGGGATGGTCTGGTGAATTTGAATTCATAGCCGTTCATAGTGCCTTCTCCGCCGGCCGCGGTCAAGCAAAAACCGGCCGTTAATCCGGAAAACTATAGCGCAATTCCGTTTTGAGCACCATGCGCATGCCTGGCAACTCCGCCTGGAAACGGGCGCGCACATCTTGCAGCAACGCCGCATGCGCGGCCGGCAGGAGCGGCGCGGCCAGCACCAGGTCGCAAATCACGTTGCACCGGCGCGTCCCCCGGCCGACGACGCGCAAATCGTGAAAAGAGTGCAGGCGCGGATCGGCGGCCACGATGTTTTTCAACGCCTGTGCGATTTCCGGATATCGGGGATGGTTTTTATTAACCGGATCGGCATGCGCGATGATGGTGCCGCCCAAAGCCGCCGTCAGTTTGTCCTCGACGTCCTCGGCGATACTGTGGGCATCGGATGCGCTTAAATTGTCGGCAATCTCCACGTGGAGCGAGAGCAGCTTGTTCTGGCCATACTGGTGCACGATGATATCGTGCACCGCCTGTACGCCCGGCTGGGCGGACGCCAGTTGCTCGATCCGCCGGATCAGTTCCGGGTCCGGCGCCTCGCCCAGCAGCGGGCTGACCGCGTCCCACAAAAGGCGCCAGGCAGTGTGGATGATCACGAGCGACACCCCCACCCCCATGATGCCATCCAGGCGCTGCACGCCGAACCGTGCGGCCGCCAGCGCCACCACCACCATGGCGGTGGCCAGCACGTCCGAACGGTGATGCAGGCCGTCGGCGATCAGGGCCTTGGAATCGATGAGGCGGCCCAGTTCCAAAGCGAATTGCGCCAGCCATTCCTTGACCAGAATCGTCAGCAGGATCACGCCGATCAGCCACCAGGACATCACGGCCGCCTGCGGGTGCAGGATCGCGCGCACCGAACTTTCGAGGAGATCCACGCACACGCCGAACAGCAACACCGCCACAATCAGCGTCGTAACAGCTTCCCAGTTGCCGTGACCAAAGGGATGCCGCCGGTCGGAAGGACGGCGCGACATATAAAATCCCGCAATGACGACCACGGATGTGACGGAATCGGAAATGGTGTGGATGGCATCGGCAATCAGCGCCACGCTGCCGCTGGCCACGCCCAAGGCGATTTTCAAGGCAAAGAGCGCAGTATTCACCGCGATGCTGACCCATCCTTCCAGGGCGCCGTAGCGCATGCGCACCAGCGGGTCATTGATCGCAGTGTGATCTTTAATCAAGAGTTGCGCCAGCCGGCGGTGGAATGTTCGCATGCATTGGTCTCCTGACGCGGATTGCCGGTTCGGCTTGGTCCGGCGGACGCAACCCGCGCGCTCCCGGGCGGATCAGCGCGGCTCCCACCGCCAGAACAGACCGAGGGCTCCGCAAAGCAAGGCCGCGATGTACAACCCGGCATAAACGGCCGCCGCCGCGACATATGCCCCCGCGATCGTCCCGCCGCCGGCCAGCGATTCCACCGCCCAGAAATCCTGCCAAGCCGGCAACAGGCGGATCAAGCCGGCCGGGCCCGGGCCGCCCGGAGCGCGCCGCGCCAAATAGTCAACCAGCGCGCCGGCCCCTAGCACGGCCAGATAGGCGCAAGCAGCCAGGTGGATGGGCCACCGCACCGTCAGCAAACATGTCAGCGCGGTCAAGACCAGCAAAGCCATGGCAATCAGGGCGCCGGCCGGCAAAAGCCGCCAGGCGATGAACTCCCCCAAGCGGCAGACGCCCCCGTCGGGATGCGCGAACCCGGCCGCAGCCAACGCCAGCAGCATGGCGGGCAGCAGCGCCACCATGGCCGCTCCGGCAAAGGAAGCCCGCCAGCGGAAGTTCAGCCCGCCGGCGCAGAGCGCCGCGCCGGCCACGGCGGCGGCAACAGCCAAAAGCAACTGGGCATCAAACCCGGGAGCGTGCAACCCGATGCGTTCCGCGAGTAAAACGCCCCCCATCGCTATCAGGCTATGCCAAAGCACCAATGCCGCCAAACCCGCATAACGCCCGAGCAGCAGGGCTGCGCGGCCGGCGGGGGTGCAGATTGTCAGCGCCATGACACCGGCGGAGGACGGATCATAAGCGGCGGCGGCCGGGGCGGCCAGGGCCAGAAAAATCCCGCTCACGGCGAACAGCGCCAGGGCGCCTTCGCGCGTCAGGCGGTTTTCATCCCCGAGGTTGAAAGCCACCAGGCATGGCAGCAGGAGCATCGCCGCCAGCGTCATCAGGATTAACAGCAGCCCCAACGGCCGGCGGGCGCCGACACGGACCGTATAAAGCGCCGCGCCCAAAAACTGCCGCAAGTTTCCCGGCATAATCAATCCTCCTCCTCCGCGTCGTCCGGCGGGGTGACGGCATGCGGCAGAACGGCCAGCCTATCCAGCGCGCTTTGGCGGCCAAAGTGGCAGACCAGCATGGTCCCCAGCGCCGCCGCCACGACGCCCCAGTCGCCCCATGACCGATCGATCAAGGTCATCACCGGCGAGTAGTCGGTCGGCGCATCCGCCCAAACGACCGTCCGCCCCAGCAGCGCCAGCAGTCCCAAACCGGCCAGGAGTATGGCCGCGCCCAATCCGGCGGCCCACCGGCCGGCGGCCGGACGGCCCAGGCGCCGCAGTAATTGCGCAGCCGTCAGATTCAGCAGCAGCATGGTCAACAGCAGGACCACCATCAAGGCGATATAATTGCCCATGAAAAAAGGCTCCAGCGGCCGGGACTTGTGCCAGATAATGAACGGCGCCATGTACAATTGCGCCGCAAGCATCAGCAATAAGACGCGCGCCGGGCGCAAATCCCCGCCCGACAATTCCAGATACTCATACAGGCATAAAACACCCCAGCCGGTCAGCAACGATCCGAATACATAGGCCGGCAAATGAATGGACAGGGAATCCAACCCCAAAAAAGCATGGGCGCTGTATAAAAGCGCTGTTGCGATTATGCCCCAGGCCGCGCCGGCAAAGCCGCGCGCCAAAAGGCAAAGCGGCGCAAACGCGGCGCCGCCGGGCGGCGGCCGGGCAAAATCATCGGCGTTGTCATCCGTCATCGTCAAACCCCGTGTCCGTTTACCGACAGGCTTCAATCAAACAACATCCGCAATGCCGCCGCGGCCGCCAGCACCAAAACCATGCGCCGGAAGAAGGGCAACGAAATGCGCTGTAAAACCACGCGCCCGAGCAAGGCGCCCGCCACGACGGCCGGGGCGCAGGCCAGATCGAATAACAATGTCTGGCGGTCAATCATTCCGAGCAGGCAATATAGCGGAATTTTGACGCAGTTGAAAATAAAAAAATACCAGGCCGCCGTGCTCATGAAACGTAATTTATCAAGGCCTTTGCTGATCAGGTAAATATTCATGATGGGGCCGGCAACGTTGCCGACGGTGGTGGCAAACCCGGCCAGGGTTCCCATGCCGACCACAAACCATGGCCGCTGCGGAAAATTCCGCCACCCCAGCCTCTGGCGCGCCCACTCCAGCGCCGTCAACGCCAGGATCAGGGCGCCCAGCAAGGGCTTCAACTGCACGTCATCCATCATACGCAGGAAGGCAAAGCCGGCGGCAATGCCCAGCACGACGCAGGGAAACAGTTCCCATAACCGCGGCCATTCCGCGTTGCGCCAGTAATAACCGAGGGCGAACAGGTCGCCTAAAATCAGCAGCGGCAGGATGGCGCCCACGGCCATGCGGGCGGGGAAAACTTCCGTCAGCAAGGCCACCGCCAAAACGCCGATGCCCGGCACGCCGGTCTTGGCCAGGCCGGCCAGGCAGCCTGCCGCCAGGCCCAGTAACCATGCCGCTGTTCCATCCGGCATCTAAACCCCCCAATCCTGCACCAGCCAGTAAAACACCGGCACGGTCAGCATGCTTAAAACCGTTGACCAGAAAATTGCGCGGGCGCTCAGCAGGTTGTCGCCGCCAAACCGCTCGGTCATGATGCTCGCGCTGATGGCCACGGGCATGGCGGCGATCAGGTAACAGGTCAGGCGCGTGGCAGCGGGAATCCGGATATCCAAACGCGCCAGCAGCCATGCGGCCGCCACCGTCAACAGCGGCGCCGCGGCCAGGCGCACCGCCAGCACGGCCGCCAGTTCACCGGGACGCTGGCGCGGCGACTCCGCCGGCATCGCGCCCAATTGCGCGCCGGTGATCAACAGCGACAGGGGGATGGTCAGCCCGCCCAGCATGGACATGGCCTGAATCAGCGCCGCCGCCGCGAAATGGTGCGGCGGCATGGGCGCCAGGCCGGCCGATTCCAGCGTACGCGCCGGCGGCCAGAGCAAGGCCAGCACGATGCCGGCGGCGGTGGCCAGCAAGCCGGGATTTTTCAGAAGGTTTTTCAACGCCCGCAGGTTCGGCGCCGCGCCCTGGAGGGTCCAGACGCCCAACGACCACAAGGTCAATTGCGCGCCGACGTTAAAGAGGAGGACATCGCGCACGCCGGCATCGCCGAACAGGGCCGCCACGATCGGCAGCGGCAGAAAAATCCAGTTGGGCAAACCCGCCAGGAAAACCACCGTCGGCAGCCGGGCACGGGAGCAAAACCATGGAAGGATGCCCCACCCCGCCAGCCCGGCCAGCAGCATGACGCCGCCTCCCAGCAGCGGCACAAACCATCCCTGGCGTAAAATGTCCGCATCCACCGAGCGCAACATCTGGGTCAAAACCATGCAGGGAAAAACGATATCCACCACCAGGCGGCTCAAAATGCTGGTCAGGCCCGCATTCATGTAAGCCCGGCGCCGGGCGAACCAGCCGACAGCCATCACCAGGAACATGGCGGCAATTTTTAACAGCACTACCAGATAATCAGGCATAGCCATTGCCGCCAGGCGCCATGTAAAACCGCCGCCCTTCGCATTCCCGGGTGAGCACCTGGCCGTCCTGGCGCATCTTTTCCAATTGCCGGACGGCAACCGCCAGGGCGATGCCCAGGCCGGCGGCAACATCTTCCGCCGTGCCGGGATGCCGCTGCAGCATTGCCAGAATCTCCGCCGCCGCCGCCGTCCGCGCCGCCGGCGCCTCCGCCTGGCGGTAATCGGCAATCACTTCCGCCGGCGGCCGGAAGCGGCGGGCAATTTCCTGCAAGCGGCCGGGCGGCACCGGCAGCATGCCGGCATCCGCCGGCGGGCGCGCGACCGTATTTAGTTGCACCCGGTCGGGCGCAATCCGCGCCGCCCAGTCCTGGAGGGCGGCAAGACTTTCCGGGCCGTCATTGAGCCCCTGTACCAGGAATATTTCCAGCCAATACTGGCGATGATAATCCCGGCGGAAATCCACCAGGCCTTGCGCCATGCGTTCAAAATCGATTTCCGGCGCCGGGCGATTGATGCGTTGAAAGGTGGCGGCATCGCCGGCATCCAGGGACGGCGCCACCAAATCCGCCGGCAGGAGTTCCCCGCGCACGTCCGCGCGCCAGAGCAACGCCCCGTTGGTGATCACCGCCACCGGAATATCGGTCAGGGATTTGATGCCGGCGATCAAATCGTCCAGGCCGGCATAGAGGGTCGGTTCCCCCGAGCCGCCCATGGTAATGTAATCCGGGGCGGAGGACAGGCGGGGCTCCAGCTCCCGCAAAATATCCGCCGCGGGCAGCCATTGCCGGCGCTCGATGGTGCAGCGGGGGGTGCGGCCGATCTGGCAGTAGACGCAATCATAACAGCAGGTTTTAAACGGCACCAGGTCAATGCCAAGCGAACGGCCCAGCCGCCGCGAAGGCACCGGACCAAAAATGCAACTCATGCCCATCCCCCATCGGCCATCACATGCCGACAATTTCACCCATCTTGAAAATCGGCAGGAACATGGAAATGACGATGCCGCCGATCACCACGCCCAGGAAAACCATCAGCAACGGCTCGATCATGGCGGTCAAACTATCCAGCATGGCTTCGACTTCATCGTCATAGAAATCCGCGATATTCTGCATCATCTCGTCGATTTTGCCGGTTTTTTCGCCGGCGGCCAGCATATGCACCAGCAGTTTCGGAAAACAGCGGTGTTTGATCAGGGCGGACGAAAGCGGATCGCCCTGTTCAACCGTGAGCCGCGCGTTTAACACCACTTTTTCAAAAACCTTGTTGCCGGTGGCCCCGGAAACAATCTCCAAAGCGCCTAAGATCGGCACACCGCTCCGCAGCAATTGTGCAAAGGTGCGGGCGAAACGGCTGGTGGCGACCTTGCGGTTCAATTCGCCGATCACGGGGAAATTCAAGGCAAACACCGCCAACTGGTAGGCGCCGGCCGGCGTCTTGGACCATTTACGTAAGCCGAACACCGCCGCCGCCAGCAGGATCACTATATAAATGCCGTAAGCCCGCAAGGTATGGCTCAAATCCACCATAAACTGGGTCAGCCCGGGCAATTTGGCGCCAAACTCGCCGAACATTTCCGCAAAAACCGGGACAATGAATAAAATCATCGCCACCGCAATGCCCAAGGCTATGCACAGCACGATGACCGGATAACTCATGGCCGACTTGACCTTGCGGACCAGCTTGGCGGAAGCCTCCAGGAAGGTGGCCAGGCGGCCGGCGGTTTCCCCCAACTGCCCGCCCGATTCGCCGGCCCGGATCATGTTGACGTACAATTGATCGAAAACTGTCGGAAAATGCGCCAGCGACTCCGCGAAGGAAGCCCCGGCTTGCAGGTGATTTTTCAAACCCAAAATCACCATTTTTAAATTTTTATCCATGGCCTGGTCTTCCAGCGCGTCCAACGATTGGATCAGGGGCATCCCGGCCAGCAACATGGCGGATAACTGGCGGGAGAAAGCCGGCAATTCCTTGCTGCGAATTTTCTTGGCGCCGGACACACGGACGGACCGGCTGATAATTTTCGCCGGACGGCCAGCGGGTTCGCCGGCTTGACGCGCCGTCCCGCGGGCAGCCGCCGTGCCATTGTGACTTTTATTGCTGGTTGATTTAAAAACAGTCATAACAATTGCCGCCTATATTCATCAAAGTCTCATCGGTCCGCCGCCAGGGGCCTTATTCGCCGCCGCCGCCGCCGGTAACGCTCAGGATTTCCTCCAGGCTGGAAATCCCCTGCTTCACTTTCTCGAGCCCGACCATGCGCAAGGTCAGCATGCCGTTGGCCACGGCTTGTTCCGTCAATGCGCCGGAATTGGCATTAGCCAGAATCAACTGGCGGATGGCATCATCGACAATCAGAACTTCCATCAGCGAACTGCGCGACTTGAATCCGGTGTTCGAGCATTTGGAACAGCCCGCCGCCGCATACAGTTGGGCGCCCTCTAAAAGCGCGGGATCGAGGCTGTTGATGCGGAGATAGTCCGGCGAAATCGTGGCCGGCTTTTTACAGGCCGGGCATAATTTCTTGAACAGCCGCTGGGCTTGGGCCATGATGATGGACGAAGCCAGCAAAAAAGCCTCCAAGCCCATGTCCCGCATCCGGGTGATCGCGCCGGCGGCATCGTTCGTGTGGAGCGTGCTCAAGACCAAGTGTCCGGTCAAGGCCGCCTTGACCGCGATGGCCGCCGTTTCCTGGTCGCGGATTTCTCCCACCATGACGATATCGGGATCCTGGCGCAGGATGGCGCGCAAGGCATTGGCGAAAGTCAGGCCCACATCCTCGTTGATCTGCACCTGGTTGATGCCCGCCAACTGGTATTCCACCGGGTCCTCGGTGGTCACGATATTGACATTCGGCCGGTTCAGGTCCTGCAAGCAGGAATACAGCGTGGTGGTCTTGCCGCTGCCGGTCGGACCGGTCACCAGGATGATGCCATGCGGCTGGTTGATGGCATAAACCAGGGCCTCGTAGGCTTTCTGGTCCAACCCCAGGGCGGAGAGCGTGGGCGCCAGGTTGCTTTTGTCCAGAATACGCATGACGATTTTTTCGCCATGAATCATAGGCAAGAGGTTGACCCGCAAATCCACCTCCTTGCCCAGCGCCCGGATTTTGAAGCGCCCGTCCTGCGGGACACGCCGTTCGGCAATGTTCATGTCCGACATGATTTTGATGCGGGAGGTGATGGCTGACTGCAGGTTTTTGGGCGGACTGGGAACTTCGTACAATTCCCCGTCAACCCGGTAACGCAGGCGCAACGCGCGTTCCATCGGCTCGATGTGGATATCGCTGGCACGCCGGCGCAAGGCTTCCACCAGGATGGAATTCACGATCCGGATGACCGGCGCGCCCTCGGCGCTTTCGAGCATTTCGTCAATGCTGACATCCTCTTTTTTATCATGGCCGACCTCGACATCATCGCCGTCCATCATGTTTTTGAAAATGTCTTCCAAATTCGGGGAAGCCTGCTCCAGGAATTTTTGCAGCAAATCCTTGACTTCCTTTTCCGCGGCCACCAGCGGCACGATGGTCAGGCCGGTGATGGTCTGCAATTCCTCGGCCGAGCCCATATTGAAGGGATCGCCCAGCGCCACCGTCAGCACACGCCCCACCTTGGCGACGGGGACGGCCAGCAGGGTTTTCAGACGTTCCGCCGGAATCAGTTCCAGCAATTGGCTGTCAGGCGTAAAGTGCGCCAGGGTGATCGGCCGGATGCCCAGATATTCGGCAACGGCCAAGGTCAGGTTGGTCTCGGACACCAACTGTTTTGACAAAAGATATTCTTCGAGACGGCGACCTTCCCCCTTGGAAGCCTCCAACGCATTGTTCAAGGATTCGGGGTCAACCGCCTGGCGGCGCAGCAGGATCGTGGCGATTTTATTGCTGAATGATCCGCGATCCATGCAAATCTCCTCCGCCGGAATTAACAAGCCAGTCTTCCAATGTTCGCAAATATGGCATATTGCGATAATTTTGGCCAGCAAAAACTTGGGAATCCTATGGCATCATGGCAAAACCGCGGCAATTCCTACCAGCACGCCCAGGTCGTCCGGAAAGCCGGGAGTCGCGGGATTCCAGGCGGGCGCAACCTGCAATTCCACCCATTCCCATTCCGGCTCGGACAACTGCCGCGCATATGGCGCCGTCACCCAGCGCCATTCCATCGGCGGCAGGCTGCAAGCCACCAAGCTACGGGCCGGTCCGCGCAATTCCAAATGCGCGCCGGCTGGCGGCGCGCGCAGCAAAAGCAAAAGCCGGCCGGACGCCGTCGGCGGCCGAGGTAAAAGCATCGCCGCGCGGGCGCGCGCCCAACGGGCTTGCATCGGCGGCAAATCCCGGCGAACCAGCGCCGGCGCCGGCAAATTCTGCACCAAATCAAAAGCCTGCCCCCGTGCATCCAACACCATGCCGGCTGCAATCAGCCCGAAATCCCCCGCCCTGTCCCCGGTGATTTTTCCCAGCGCGGCAGCCGGCAGACGGATGGCGCGCCAATCTTCGCCCAACGGCTGGATCGCCAGGTCCGCCGCGGATAAGTCCGGACAGCCGAGCGCGAGCAGTAAGAGATCGGACGCCGGACGGCGGTCCTGCAAACTCAGACGGAGATCCTGCCATCTGGCGCCAGGGATGCTCCATGCGCCGGAACGCAGGTTGGCAAAACGCCGTAACCCCATGTTACCGGCATCAAACTGCACCATGTAGGGCGACCGCCAATCGCGGCAGCCTGGCGGCGCCTTTGCCGCCAGACGCATGCGATACAGTGACAATTCCATGACATTCCGCCGCACCTTGGAAGGCAGGCGCCGGCCCGCCTGGCGCAATCGCCGGTATTCCCAGGCGCCGTCAAGCACCGGGGTGAAGACAAAGCGATCGCTGACCGGCGCATGGAATGGCGAACAAAAAAACACCGGGACATCCGGAAAAAGGCGCATCAAGCGCTCCCATTCGTCTTCAATCCGGGCATAACTTTCGCGCCGCTCATTGTCAATCCCCAGCACCGGCAGGTTAAAATAATGGTCAAAGGGCGCCGCCAAACGGGAATATTCCACTAACAACGCGCCGTCCGCCGCGCGCACAATCCCGGCAAACTGCCCGAGAAAATGCGCCAATCCTTTGTATTCCGTCAAAGTGATCAGGTGTCCGCGGCCCCAGATGCCCAGGGCGGCAAAAAATCCCGCCAGCAGCATCACCGCCAGCGGGCGCCGCCGGCGCCAACCGCCGGCCGGCCATCCGCGGCGGCGCCGCCCGCGGCAGAGACAGGCGCCGCCGGCCGCCGCCAAGGCCGCCAGAACCAACGCCAGCATCGGCACCACCACGACCATCAAATAACGGGTCATCATAAAGTCATTCAGCCGGCCGGCCAGCAAAATTCCGGGCAATGATAAAGCGGCCAGCGCCAGGCGCGCGTTGGAGCTGCGGCCTGGCGCGCCTGGCGGCCAAAGACACCAGACCAGCCAGCCGGCCAGTGCAGCGCCAGCCGCCGGGAGTGAAAGCATATTCACGAGCGCCTCGAAATCCGTGAGATACAAAAAATGCTCCACGGGGCGACCCAGGAAAGGCAGGCTCCCCTGTCCATCCCGGCGAAAATAATAATACACGGGAATAATCACCCCGGCCGCACCGAGCAGCCACGCGGCAGCGCGGCGCCAGCGGTCCCGGTTGCCGGGCGCAAACCGCCGCCGCACCGCCCGGCCGATAACCAGCAAGCCGGCCGGCACGGCCGCCGCCGCCAGCCAGCCCCAGGGATTTCCCAAAACCAGCCGCAACATATGGCCCAGCCCGTAATAATCCGTGATCCGGCGCGCCTGGTAGTCCAGGGCACACAACGCCAGCGCGGCAATCAGCAGCACCGGCAGAAATTCCCGACGGCCCGCTCCCAGTAAAATAACGGCCAACGCCAACGCCGGCGCCACGACATACCAGGCAGTCACATGGAAAAAAGGCGCCAACAAGAGACAAACACCCCCCAGCCAGATACCGCCGCTTTGCCGGCGGGGCGCCAGAGCTTCCATCGTCAAAATCGCCAGGCCGCCGAACAGCATGAAGGCGGCAATGACTTCCGGGCGCGGGGCGCGTCCGTGCCAGACGGTCAGCGGATTCAGTAAAAAAAGCCAGAAAACCGCCAGCCCGGCCCAACGCCGCGGCTGCAAGAGGCGGCTGGCCAAAACGCCCAGAGCCAGCGCGGTGAGGATTGCGAACAAAGGCACAATGTAGAGCGCCGCATGCGGCGTTCCCAGCAACCGCGTCGCCGCGGCGATCAGCAAAGGATAGGCCGGCTGAAAATGCGGACCGATCAGCGCCTGGTGTTCATTGCATACCCAGAGACAGGCATCCTTGGTGGGCCCGTAACCGGCATGGCCGAAATAAAACAACGGCCGCAAGTCCGGCGCCACCAGCGCCAGCAGGTCATCAACGTAAAAAAACTTTCCCTGGCGGCCATAAGAGATCCCGGAATTGATGTAAGCGCCCGGATCTTCACCCCCGAAAATATCCTCATGGGGACGGAACATTAACAGGCCGGCCAGGGCCAGCATCGCCAGCAACGCCGGGGCGGCGGCCCGCCCGCGCCAAGGCAGCAACAGGCGGCGCGCCAGGCGCGCCGCGGCCAGTATCGCCGTCATCCATATTAATCCGCCCAGCAGTAAAACCTGCATGCATCCCCCCGGCATTTGACTTGCAGCGCATTCTAGCCTTTGATAGAGTGCACGCGCAATCAAAAACCTGTCGCACACATGAACGCATCCACCACAGCCATCAGCGGCGCCGCCGGCCGGCCCGCGGACGCCATCCCATGGTGGCAAACCGTCGGGAAGCTGGCGTGGCACGATCTGCATGCGCGCTATGCCGGAGCGGCGCTGGGCTTGATCTGGAGCGTCGCCCAGCCGCTGGTCATGGCGCTGATCCTCTGGCTGGTGATCGGCTACGGGATGCGGGCCAACCGGATTGGCGGTGTCCCGTGCCTGGTCTGGATTCTGCCCGGCATGGCCGCCTGGAGTTTCTTTGCCGAAGCGTTGCATACAGCCACGCTGGTGCTGCAGGAATATGCGTTCCTGGTGAAAAAGGTGCGGTTTCCCATCATCCTGCTCCCACCGGTTAAAATCTTCGCTGCTTTGGCCATCCACCTGATCTTCCTGGCATTGACCATGGCCGTGCTGTTAATCCAGGGCGTGCGCCCATCCTGGCACTGGCTGCTCCTGCCTTATTACACGATCGGCATGCTGGTGCTGTTGACCGGCCTGGCATGGATAACCGCTTCCCTGCACGCCCTCGCCCGCGATGTCGGGCACATGGTTAACATCCTGTTGCAGTTCGGATTCTGGTTGACCCCGGTATTTTGGAGCCCCGAGCTGATTCCCAACCGCACCCTGGCAATGCTCTTCCGGCTCAATCCCATGTTTTATATCGTGGATGGCTACCGCCAATGCCTGGCGCTGCAAAGCGCCGCCGGCATCGATCCGCCGGCCGCCGCCGCCTTCTGGCTGACCGCCGGTCTCAGCGTCTGGGCCGGCCTGGCGGTCTTCCGCCGGCTTCGAACGCATTTTGCCGACACCTTGTAAAAAAGCAAAAAGGGCTTGCGGCAGGACACGCAATCGGCTATAAGTTATAAATCCGTTTAACCAAGCAGGATCAAAAAGTCAGGCCTGGCTTTTGCGCCGGCCAATCCCGCCATTTCCATACCAGCAAAAGGAGCAGATCGCCATGGGTATTTTATCGCGTCTTTTCGGCGGCGCTGCCGCCCAACCGGATTTTAATTGCACGCCCGCGCCGCAGTTATATATTTTTGACGCCAGCGGCCTGGCCGAATCCGGGCAAAAAAACAACGCCCCGACCACCCCCCGCGACAACTTTGAGGCCTTGAAAATCCTGGCGCAATTCGCCGCCCAGGAAGGATTGAACCTCATCGCGGTTTTTACGGGACGGCCGCTGCGCGAAGCGGCGGAAGGGGCGACATACAAAAACGTGGAAGTCCATTACGCGGAAAATTCGCCCGGCTGCCGGAAAGTCATGATGAAGTTGCTGCAACGCCAGAGCGGCAGCCGCCGCGCCGTGGTGTTGACGGCCGATCCCGACCTGGAACGGATGGCCGCCGCGCAGGGCGCTGATTGCATGCGCATCAGCACATTCAAAAAAGTCTTCGATAACCGGGAAAGCCGCGAAGGACGCGACGGCCGGGATAACCGGGACCGCCGGCAACCACGCCCGCCGCGCCGCAACGTCAATAATGGCAACGGCAGCGCTAATGCCGGCCAGGACCAAACGGCGGGGGAGGCGGCAGAAAAAGCAACCGACGCCGCGCCGGCCGATGAGACAGACCAGCGCCCGACCGGCAACGCCGATACCCCCAAAAAGGAAATCCTGGACCTGATCGACCCGCTTTAATTGCGGGAGCCGGCTATTCCGGACGGATCGCCGCCGGCGCCGGCGGCGTAGGATATCGGCCTTCCAAGGCATCGCTGACGATCTGCTTGGTGTCGCAGGGAAAATCGCTCTTCAGCAGCCAGCGCAAAAACTTCGGATTGTCTTGCACCAGAGCGCGCAGTTTCTGTCCCAGGCATTGCGCCCCGAAATTGATCACAATCTCGCCGTCGAGCCAGCGCAGTTTTCCGGCCTTATCCGCCCAATCCGGCTTCCGCTGGCTGCAATACTCGTCCAGCGCATCCAAATCCGCCGGCAGGTCGGGATAACGCCGCAATTGCGCCGCCAGCACCTTCAACGCCGCTTCGCAATCGGCTTTCGCGCCATGCGCATCCACGTGCTCCTCCTGGCAGTAAAACGCCAGCGCCGCGGTCAGATTCCGCGGCTCCTTCATGTGAAAAATACGCTGGGCATCCAGCAGCCGCCGGCCTTCCTCCTGGAAGGTCATGGAGCAACGGGCGAATTCCTCGCGCAGCATCAGCACATCATAACGCGCAATGCCGAACCCGGCCAGGTCGCAGCCATCCAGCAGTTCCCAGATTTGCGGCGCCAAATCGGCAAACTTCGGCTGATCGGCCACATCGGCATCGGTGATGCCGTGAATGGCGGTGACCGCCGCCGGAATGGGCATGCCGGGGTTGATCCGGAAAACATGATCATCCCGCCGGCCGTCGGGCATGACTTTCAAAATCGCCATTTCCACCACCCGGTCCAGGCGCGGATTCAAGCCGGTGGTCTCAAGATCAATCACCGCCAGCGGGCGGTCCAGTTTCAAGGGCAGCATAATCGTTTCCTCGGCAGATTAAAAATCAATGGAGACAGGCTAGGCGGTCAGGCGATGTTTGTCAACCCGAATTATGACACCCGAATTATGACTTTGACAACCAGGATTTTCCGTGGCAGAATCCGGCGGGTTTTTCAAAAGGACATCTGCGGGGAAACTTAAAAATGAAACCAACTCTGGTCGTCATGGCCGCCGGCGTCGGCAGCCGATTCGGCGGACTGAAGCAAATCGAGCCGGTCGGCCCGTCCGGCGAAATCATGCTGGATTATTCCGTGTTTGACGCGATCCGCGCCGGCTTCGGCAAAGCGGTTTTCATCATCCGGCGGGACATCGAAAAAGATTTCAAGGCTGTGATCGGCGCGCACTTCAACGGCCGGATTGCCGTGGAATATGTCTTCCAGGAAAAAGACGCCGGCCTGCCCCCCGGCTACCGTCTGCCGGCGGACCGCCTGAAACCCTGGGGCACCGGCCATGCGATCCTGTGCTGCAAAGACGCTGTGCGCGAACCGTTTGGCGTAATCAATGCCGACGATTTTTACGGACAGGCATCCTACCGCGTGCTGGCGGACTATCTCGCGGGACAATCCGTTCAAGGCACCGATTACGCCATGGTGGGGTTTGCCCTGGCCAACACCCTCTCCGACCACGGCCATGTCACCCGCGGCATCTGCGAGGTGGACGCCCACGGGATGCTGATCAGCGTCAAGGAACGGTTCAAGATCGAGAAAACGCCCGGCGGCGCCAGGTTTGAGGATGAAAACGCCCAATGGCATGCCTTGCGCGGCGATGAAATCGCCTCGATGAACATGTTCGGATTTACCCCGGCCCTGTTTCCGGATCTGGCGCGCAAATTCCCGGCGTTCCTGGAAAACGCCCGCGGCAACCCCAAGGCGGAATTTCTGATGCCGGCCATCGCCGACGAATTGATCCGCGCCAAACGCGCCACCCTGCGCGTCCTGGAGACCACGGAAAAATGGTTTGGCGTGACTTACAAGGAAGACAAGCCGATTGTCGCCGCCGGCATCCGGCAGTTGATCGAACGCGGCGTGTATCCGGTCCGTTTATGGCAATGAGCCGGCATTAACCGCCGCGCCGGAACCAATACGCCGGCAGCGCCGCGCGCTCGGCCCGCAGCAAATCCCGAATGCAGGCGTCGGCGTCGCCGATGTTGTTGCACAGGGGATCGGTCAGCATGGCGCGGCGCAAAATGGCGCGGTCGCCGGTAACCGCGGCATCGGCGGCGAGTTCGTGGGCGTCCAGCACCTGCTGCTGCAAGGCCAGTAGACCGCGCGGCATCGCGCCAAAGGGCTGCGGCCGCGGCCCGCGCAGGTCCAGGTCACAGCGCAGTTCCAGGAAGGCGTCGGCGGGCAAATTGGTCACGGCGCCGCGGTTGGCGCTGTTGATGTAAAACTGCCGCCCCCATCCGCCCCACATGCTCTCGATGATGTCGGTGGCGTGGTCATCGCGGACTTTTTCCAAAAAATGCGTCACCGGCAAAACGCCGCGGGCGTATTGTTCATTGACGCGCCACGCGGCAGCCATCTCCGCCGCGCGGTTTTTGGCGTCGAAAAGCCGCAGCGGTTCCGGCTGCGGCGGCCGGACGCCATAACCCTGATAAAACGGCACGTATTCCTTGGTATGGCTGACGGCGGTGGGGATGGCGCCGTACAGGTCGAACAATTGCGCCATATAAGCGAAATTATAGCGCGGCTTCGCCTTGGCCGAGGGGTTTTTCCGCTCGGCGCGCATTTCCTTTTCCACCCACCGCCGGAGGCGCGGCAGCATGTCGCGCCCGCGGTAGTCGAATTTAACCACCCAGGTGCAGTGATTGACGCCGCCGATTTTCAAGTCCAGATCGCGCTGCACGCCGGGCGGAACGCTCGCAGCGGTGGCCGGCAGAATGCCGGCGCGCTTGAGCCAGGTTAACGTGTTGTGCGGCTCATGGTTGCCGTCGCACAACGCAAAACTACGCACGGCCGGCGCATAACGGCGCAGGGCCATCCCCAGCACCGCCGTGGGGTTGACGAAGTTAATCAGCCAGGCCTGGGGCGCCATCAGCGCAACATCGCGCGCCATGGCCAGCGCGTGCGGGATTTCGCGCAGGGCGCGGAAGATGCCGCCCGGGCCGATGGTGTCGGAACTGCACATCCGGATGCCGTGTCGGGCCGCGATGCGCGTGTCAACGCCGCGATAATGCGCGTTGCGGTGTGAGAATGTCAGCACCACGAAATCCGAATCCGCCAGCACTTCGCGGCGGTCGGCCGCGGCGAGGACCCGCGCGCCGCAGCCGGTATGCCGGAAGACTTTTTCGGCGATGGCGGCCATCGTCTTCAGCGCCCGCGGATTGGTATCCACCAACGCCAGGGTGCCGCCGGCCAGCGCCGGGCTGAGGGCCATTTTATGGATTACCGGCCGACCAAAAAAATAACTGCCCGCGCCAATCACCGTGATTTTGATTGTTTTCGCGCGCAAGTTTTTTATCGCTTCAGTTAAAATTCCGCACCGGCCGCTGCCGGTTGCCGTTTTCCATATCCGCCGTCATCCCAGCAACTCCGCCGCCGCGCGGTCCAGGGAAGGCACATCCTGAACATTGCTCAAGGCAGCCTGGGCGTCAATGCGTTTGATCAACCCGGACAAAACCCGCCCGGGCCCGCACTCGACAAACCGCTGCGCGCCGGCTTGCGCCAGCGATTGCACGCAACCGATCCAGTTGACCGAAGATGTTACCTGGCGGACCATCAACCGGCGGATTTCATCCGGCGGGCCATGGGGCCGGCCGGTGACGTTGGAGATCACCGGCACGGCCGGCGCCCGCAAAGGCACCTCCGCCAACAGCCGCTCCAGTTTTTCGGCCGCGGGCTGCATCAGGGATGAATGGTAGGCGCCGGCCACGCTTAAAGGCACCAGGCGCTTGGCGCCGGCCGCTTTGGCCAGCGTTTCCGCCGCCGCAATGGCGGCGCGCCGGCCGGACAGGACGGTTTGTCCGGGGCAGTTATAATTGGCCACTTCCACGCCCGCGGCGCCGGCAATTTCGGCCACGCGCGCGGCATCCAGGCCGATCACGCTCAACATGGCGCCGGCTTCGGCCTCGCAGGCTTCCTGCATGAACCGGCCCCGGGCTTCCAAGACCTTCAAACAATCATCGAAAGCGATCGCGCCGGCCAGATGTAAAGCCGTCCATTCGCCGAGGCTCAACCCGGCGAGGCCCAGCGGCCGGCCGTCAGCGGCGGGCAGCCTGGCGCGCAAGGCGGCGGCGCAAGCCGCGCTGACGGTAAAAATCGCGGGCTGACAGATGTTCGATTTCACCAGTGCGGCTTCCGGGCCCTCGAAGCACAACCGCGCCAGGTCGCAGCCCATGACCGCATTGGCCCGGTCGAAGATTTCACGGCAGACGGGATAAGCGTTTGCCAGATCGCGCCCCATGCCGACGGTTTGAGCCCCCTGCCCCGCGCAGACCCAGGCTGTTTTTAAAGATGGCATAATCTTCCCCCGCGTTCCTACCATTCCAAAACCGAGGCGGCCCAGGTGAAGCCGCCGCCGAATGCCACCAGCAGCACCAGGTCGCCGCGCCGGATGCGGCCGGCGCGCACGGCTTCGTCCAGGGCTACGGGCACGGAAGCGGCGGACATGTTGCCGCAATGGTCGAGGTTGACATAGTATTTTTCCACCGGCGCGCCCAAACGCTGGCCAATGGCCTGAATGATCCGCAGGTTGGCCTGGTGCGGGATGATGCAGGCAATCTCCTCGATCCGGACGCCGCTGCGGCGCAAGGCCTCCTGCGCGGCATTCAACATGGAACTGACGGCATGCTTGAACACTTCCCGCCCGGTCATTTTGATGTAATGCAAGCGGTCGCGCACGGTTTGCTCCGAGGCCGGGTGGCGGCTGCCGCCGCCCGGGATGTTCAGCAGTTCGCTGAGGTTGCCATCGGTGGCCATCACGGTGGCCATGATGCCGCGCGCTCCGGGGCGCGCCTGCAGAATCGCCGCGCCAGCGCCGTCGCCAAAGAGCACGCAGGTGGAACGGTCTTGCCAATCGGTGATGGCGCTCAACTTTTCCGCCCCGATCACCATCACATTGCGATATCCGCCGGCCAGGATGAAGCGGCGCGCGGTTTCCATGGCAAAAATGAAGCCGGAACAGGCCGCCACCAGATCGAAGCAGACGGCGCGTTCCGCGCCGATGGCTTTCTGAACGTAGCAGGCGGTGCTGGGGAAAAACATGTCCGGGGTAATGGTAGCCACGATGATCAAATCCAGGGCCTGCGCCGTCAACCCGGCCTGCTGGAGGGCGCGCAGCGCCGCCTGCGCCGCCATGTCGGAGGTGGCCTGGCCGGCGGCGGCGATATGGCGTTCATGAATGCCGGTACGCGTCGTGATCCACTCATCGGAGGTGTCCACCATCTTCGCCAAATCGGCATTGGTCAGGATTTTTTCCGGCAGGTATGAGCCGGTGGCGACTAGCGCGACCGCGCTGTCGGCGCGCCCGCTGTTGCTGGCGTCTGCTTTATGATACATGGCCCTCTCCCACTGCCCTGATAATATGTTCGTTCAAATTGAGCCGGACGGAATCGCGCACTACACGGATGGCATGATAAATGGCGCGGGGCGAGGAGGCGCCGTGGGAGATGACGCACACGCCGTTGACTCCCAGCAAGGGCGCGCCGCCGTACATCTCCGGATTCATGTTGGCGCGCATGGCGCGCAAAGCGCCGCTCAGCAGCAAGGCGCCGGCCAGCCGCAGCGGGTTGCGGCGGAATTCCTGCTTGATCCAATGCCCCACCGCATGGGCGACGCTTTCGCTGGTCTTGAGAATGACGTTGCCGACAAAGCCGTCGCAGACCGCTACGTCAATTTCGCCCTCGAAAAGATCATGCCCTTCGATATTGCCGCGAAAATTGATCGCGGGCGCATCTTGCAGCAATTTGAACGCTTCCTTGGTGGTCTCGTTGCCTTTGCTGTCCTCCGTGCCGACGCTCATCAGGCCGACCAGGGGATGGGCGCAGCCCAAAATTTCCCGGGCGTATAACGCGCCCATCATGGCAAACTGGAGCAACATCGCCGGCGGGCAATCGGTATTGGCGCCGGCGTCAATTAAAACGAACGGCTTGCGCGGCGTCGGCATGACCGTGGCGATGGCCGGGCGGTCAATCCCGGCGAGCGTCCGCAATTTGAGCGTGGCCGCGACGACTACCGCCCCGGTATTGCCGGCGGAAATCATCCCCTGCGCCGCGCCGCTTTTAACCAGGTCAATGGCGCGGCTGATGGATGAATCCTTTTTGCGCCGGACAGCCTGCGCGGGAGCTTCATCCATGCCGATCGCCTCCGATGCATGTAAAATCTCCACGGAATCGGGGATACGGCCCCGCTGAGCCGCGAACTCCCGCCGGATGGCCGGCTCATCCCCCACCAGCACCAGCCGATCAATTCCCTGCAAGTGCCGGGCGGCATCCAGGGTACCGGCCACCACAGCGGCCGGAGCAAAATCGCCCCCCATGGCATCAACGGCAATTTTCATCGGACAGACCTTGGCTAATCGGCGGTGATTGACAACACTTGACGTCCGCGGTAATAGCCGCAGGCTGCGCAGACGCGGTGCGGCAGGTGCGCATCGCCACAATTAGGACAAGGCTTGGCGGCAGCCAAAGTGATTTTATGCGAGCGTTTGCACATCCGGACCCTACTCTTCGATTTTCTGCGTTTTGGCATTGCCATCGGATTTTCCCTCCATGCGGTCTTTGATGCGGTCAGCCTGGGCGCCGCCGCCCGGGGGCAAATCCCCGGTCGGCATACGCTCCAGCGCCTCCCATAAATTGCCGTAATCCGCGCGCCGCGGCCCGGGGCAACGGCATTTCCCTTGATTTAAATCGACCCCGCAACCGGCGCACAGGCCCCGGCAATCATCGCGGCAAAGCCAATTCGACGGAAAGCTCAAGATAATATCTTCACGGATATCCGGGGTCAAGTCAATTGCGGCATTGTCCGAAGCAAGTTGGAACGAGCGGGTAAAGTCCGGCACAACCTGCCGCCGTTTGAACCACGCGCCGCAGCGGGCGCAGAGGCATTCCATCTCCAGCGCCAGGATCCCCCGCAACAACAATTCATCGTCCACGCACTCGGCGCGCAAATCATATTGCAGCGCCGCGCCGGGCCGGACGAACGGCAGCGCCTCCAGCGCCAGGTCCAGCGTGGGGATTTCGCCGCGCAATTGCCGCGGGCGTTTGCGCAAGGGTGCGGGATCAATGATCATGGAACTTCCGTTGAAGGGCCTGATGCACGAAATCAGGCACAAACAGGCTGGTATCGCCGCCCAGGGCGGCCACTTCGCGCACCACGCTGGAACTGACGTAACTGTAAGTCTCCGCGGGCATTAAAAAAATCGTTTCAATGTCCGGCGCGAGTTTGCGGTTGGTCAGGGCCATCTGAAATTCATATTCAAAATCGGAAAAAGCCCGCACCCCGCGAATCACCGCCCGGGCGCCGCGCCGGCGGGCGTAATCCATTAACAAGCCGTCAAACGGCTCGACCTCCAGCGTGGGCATTTCCGGCAGCAACTGGCGCGCCATCGCCACCCGTTCGTCAATGGTGAACAAGGGCTGTTTATGGGAGCCGGCGGAAACCGCCATCACGACGCGCTCGAACAAACGCAACGCCCGCCGCAGGAGGTCCAGATGCCCCAAGGTCAACGGATCGAAAGTGCCCGGATATATCGCCAGACTGCGCAAGCTGTTACTCCCCGGCGGCGGCGCGCCGATAAATGCAAACACGCGTCTCGCCATAGCGCCGATCGCGCAATAAATCCCACCCCGGCGTTGCCAGCGGCGCCAGGGCGGACGGCTGTTCCAAAACCAAGCACGCGTTTGGGTGTAAGATAGCCCCTGGCGTCAACGCTGGCAAGAGTTTTTTAAGCAAGGCGCCATCCCGTTCATACGGCGGATCGGCAAAAACCAGGTCGAATTGCGGACCGGTCCCCGCCGCCGCACGCCGGGATAAAAACCGCAGCGCATCATCGCAAATGCACACCAATCCCGTTGCCGGACCGTCCCGGTCCAGCGTCACCGCCGGGGCGGCCCCGCTTAAACTGCGGACGTTTTCGCAGAGGTTCGCCCAGACCCGGCGCTGTCTTTCGACCCAGACCGCCAGGGCGGCGCCGCGGCTGTAGGCTTCCAGTCCCAATACCCCCGTGCCGGCAAATAAATCCAGGACGCGGGCGCGCGCCACGCTTGCGCCCAGCATCGAAAACACCGCCGCGCGCACGCGATCCTGGGTCGGCCGCACCGCCCCGGCCGGCACGCGCAACTGGCGCCCGCGCAGAACGCCTCCGGTGACTCGTATTGCCATGGCGTGATGGACCTTTCCAATCCGGCCGCCGCACGCAGCCGCGCGGGTTCGATTAAAAAAAGGGAATTAACAGGCGCGCGGACGTATTTTGCTTTTACAACCGCGCTAAAAAATCTACACTCTTGACGTCTTCAAGTCAATGCACGAAAGCGCGGCAGGGGCAATGTTAAATGTCAACCAAGTCGGGAAAGCCTACGGCGGGCGCACGCTGTTGCGCGATGTGTCATTCCACGTCAACCGGAATGACCGCATCGGCTTGATCGGACCCAACGGCTCCGGCAAATCCACGATTTTCCGGCTGATTCTGGGGCAAATTGAACCGGATGCCGGCACGGTCGCATTGCGCCCCGGCGCCCGCATGGGGCATCTCCCGCAGGAAATGCCGGCGGCCAACACCGCGACCGCGCTGGAGACCGCCACGGCCATCACCCCTGAAATCGCCGCCTTGCAAAATGTCTTGCGCACGGCCGGCGTGGCGGACGAAGCCGCACTGGCGGCCCGGGCGCGGCTGGATGAATTGCGGATTTTCGAACTGGAACCCAAGGCCCAAAAACACCTGGCGGGCTTGGGCTTCAAGCCGGATGATTGCCGGCGCCCCTTGCAAACCCTGAGCGGGGGCTGGGGCATGCGCGCGCATCTGGCGCGGCTGCTGACCCAGGCCCCGGATTTGCTCATGCTGGATGAACCCACCAACCACCTGGATCTCGCCGCGCTGGACTGGCTGCAGGAATATTTAAGCAAGTATACCGGCGCCATCCTGATGATTTCGCATGACCGCGAATTTCTCAATCGAGTTGTCACCCGGATTTTTGAAATCCGGCAGGCCGGCATCCAGCAGTACCATGGAAATTACGACGCATATGTGATTGAAAGCGCCGCCCGCCATACCCAGCAATTGGCGGCATACAACCGCCAACAGCGGGAAATCGCCGCGCTGCAGCGTTTTGCCGACCGCTTCCGCGCCAAGGCCTCCAAGGCCGCGCAAGCGCAGAGCAAACTCAAGCAAATCGCGCGCATGGACCAGATCGCGCCGCCCCCGCCCTTGCCCAAAACCATCGCCTTCCACTGGCCGCAGCCGCCGCGCAGCGGCCAGCGTGTCATGACCTTGCGCAACATTCACCAGGCTTATGGCGGTCAGATTGTCTACCAGGCATTGAATTACGAAGTGGAACGCGGTCAGCGCACCGTGCTGGTCGGGCCGAATGGCGCCGGCAAATCCACTTTGTTGAAGATCCTGGCCGGCATCGTGCCGTTTCAAAGCGGGGAACGCGAACCCGGTCTGCATGTCAAAATCGGATATTACGCCCAACATCGGCTCGAAATGCTGCACCCGCGCCAGACCGTGCTGGAAGAAGCGCGGCAAGCCGCACCCCTGACCGACATGCAGACCACCCGCACCGTCCTGGGCGCTTTTTTATTCCGCGGCGATGACGTCTTTAAACCGGTCAGCGTTTTAAGCGGCGGTGAAAAAAGCCGCCTGGCGCTGGTGAAACTGCTGCTGGATCCCCCGAACTTGCTGCTGATGGACGAGCCCACCACCCACTTGGACATACCGGGCATGGACGCTTTGGCCGCCGCGCTGCGCCACTACCAAGGCACCCTGCTTTTCATCAGCCATGACGTCTATTTCATCCGCGCCATCGCCAACACGGTGCTGCACATCCATGACGGCGCGCTCACCCCTTTTGCTGGCAATTATGACTATTACATCGAGCGCACCCGCGCCGCTTCCGCGCGCGCCGCTCTGACGGCGGGAGGGCCCGCCGGCGTTGGCCCCGCCCCCGCGCCAGCAGCCCGCTCAATCTGCCAGCCCCGGATCCCGACCCGGCGCGCACAGCAAAAAAGACTGGCCGGGCTGGAAAAACAAATCGCCGAACTGGAGCGGCAACAGGCCGCGCTGGCCGACCTTCTGGCGGATCCCGCGACCTATACCCGCCCGGGTGGCGCCCGGGAACCGACGGCGCAACTCGCGCAGACGGCGGCTTCGCTTGAGGCGCTTTACGCCCAATGGGAATCCTTATCTACGGCCGGAAATTTGCCGGGCGGGAATTTGCCTTGACATTTTCCCGGCCTTAATTGAAAATTAAAATTGTTGAAAAACCATATTAGGGCATGTTCTGAAATCCATCCAAGCAAGAGGAGTTATGGAGTTATGAAGACGATACGTTTACTGGCCGCCGCCTTGGCGGCATTTTGGGTTGCCGGCCTCCAGGCGGCGCCCCCTGCCGTCGCCCCGCTCAACCCCGACTTTACCAGCCATTTGGAAAAACAAGAGCAGGCCGTGACCGACCCCCGTCGGCTGGCGCCGCCGGATGATGAAGAAAATTACGGCTATGTGCCGCCGCCAACCGTCCTGCCGCAGGTCCCGGAAGACTTGGTTTTTGGCATGGAACGCAAGACCTTCCCCGCCCGCTACGACCTGCGCACACTCGGCAAGGTAACGCCCGTCCGGGACCAGGGCAATGAAGGCGCCTGCTGGGCGTTCGCCACTTTCGGCTCGATGGAATCCTGCCTGCTGACCGCCGAGAACCGGGATTTTTCGGAAAACAACCTGGTCAACCTGGCTGGATTCGACTGGGGGTTCAGCGATGGCGGCAATGCCGAGATGTCCACTGCCTACCTGGCGCGCTGGAACGGGCCGGTCCTTGAAAGCCAGGACCCCTACCCGCGCCCCGGCCAGAGCACCAGCCTGGCGCCGCTGAAACACGTGCAACGCGTCTATTTCTTTCCCAAACGCACCAGTTACACCGCCAACTCGCTGATCAAGCAGGCGCTCATTGATTATGGAGCAGTTTATACCACGATGAGCTCCCAGTCCGGCTATCTGAAGGAAAGCACGGCCGGATATTATTACAATGGCGCGCAGGCGTGCAACCATGCCGTCACGATCGTCGGCTGGGATGATGACTTCAGCAAAGCAAACTTCCTGATTCAGCCGCCGGGCAACGGCGCCTTTATCGTCAAGAACAGTTGGGGTACGGGCTGGGGGAAGGCCGGTTATTTTTATATTTCATACTACGACACCAAGGTGGCCGAAAACAGCGCCGTCTTTACACGCCCGGAAGCCGTTGACAACTATGCCCGCCAATACCGATACGACCCGCTGGGCGCGGTGCGGTGGTTTGGCTACGGCAATGCCGTCTGCTGGGGCGCCAACATCTTCACGGCGGCAGCCGGCGAATCGCTGCGCGCCGTGAGTTTTAATACGCCCATCGCGGGGTCGCAGGTCGCAATTTACGTCTACACCGGCTGCGCCGCCAACAGCCCGCGCAGCGGGACCTTGCGCGCCACGCAGACCGCCACCCTGACCCATGCCGGTTATCACACCTTGAAACTCAACACGGCTGTTGCGCTGACCGCCGGCCAGCGTTTTTCGGTAGTGGTAAAATTTACCACCACCGGGTACAGCTACCCCCTCCCCTTCGAATGCGCCATCAGCGGCTACAGCAGCCGTGCCACGGCGTCACCCGGCCAGAGCTTTTTCAGCGCAACCGGAGCTTCCTGGACGGATATGACCAGCTTTGACGGCTCGGCCAACGTCTGTATCAAGGCCTTTACCGGAACCGGGACGCCCCCGCCCCCGCCGCCGCCCCCGCCCCCGCCACCGACTCCGGGCGCCCCGCTCCTGACGGATTATGACGGCGATGGGCTGGCTGACCCAGCACTGTACCGATCAACCGGCAACTGGCGCACCATTCTTTCACGGAACGGATACCGCCCGGTGTCATTCAATACGGCTTACAGCGGCAGCCAGTTTTTGCCGATGCCCGGTGATTTTGACGGGGATGGCTTGGGCGACCCGGCCGTCCTGGACCGCTCCAGCGGACGCTACCGGTTCTACTCATCGCGCCACGGATATGCCCGCTATTATATTCCGCAGGCGTGGTACGAGAGCGGCGCTCGTAACAGCGCCGGCGACATGGATGGGGACCGCTTCGCCGACCCGGTGGCCTACGATCCCGTCGGCCGGACCTGGTACATCCTCATGTCCGCTTATAATTACACCCGCTATGCCTGGATCCAATGGGGCGGCTCGAGCTGGATGCCATTCTGCGCGGATTATGACCGGGACGGATACGGCGACCTGATCGCATATGATACCGTCTCCAAGTACTGGTATATCCTTTTGTCTTCCCAGGGATATCGCCGTTATACATATCATTACTTTGGCTACGCCGGTTTCACCCCGGTTGTGGATGATGCTGACGGCGACGGCCGGGCCGATCTGGGCTTGTATAACGCCAGCACCGGCGTGTGGCGGATTCTGCTGTCCGGCACGGGCTACCAGCGGTACGCCACCGCCACCTGGAGCGGTAATTGACGTCACCGGACCTGCCCCCACCAATGTAAAAACATCCGTTCCCGGCAATGGAAAAATGCGCCGCCAGGCGGGAGCCAGCTGTCGGGATCGAACCGACGACCTGCTGATTACAAATCAGCTGCTCTACCAACTGAGCTAAGCTGGCAAAAAAACGCAAGCACCGATGGCGGCGATCAGGCGAATGCGGGGATGATTGATAATAAAAAAGTCCGCGGTTTGCAAGTTTTTTAACCTGCCGTTTTCAACCAATCGGCCGGGTGGTTATTGCGGCAGGCTTTTGCCCGAAACGCGCAAGGCTTTGGCAATGATCAGCAATTGCATCATCCGGCCGACCGGTTCGGCATAACCGGCAAAAACTACGGATGACTTCAGGGGGGCGAATTGCGGGTCTTCGGGATCGGGACACATGACCACCACTCCCAAACGGGGGCACAGTTTGAGCAGGGCTTTGAGCAAGCCGCTCATTTCCGCCGCCAACAAACGGATATCCACAATTAAGACATCATGCGTCTGCAATGCCTCGACACCGCCCAGCACTGCCATCATGCTTTCGCGGCGCTCCAGAATAACTCCCGCTCCGCGCAATGCCTGCGTCAGCCCCGCCGGCTCGTTTTGACCCGCATTCGCCAGAATCAAATGCCAGCCGTTCAGATAATCCCGAAACTCGACGGGATATTCCGCGTCAGCATCCAGCTCCAATTCCGATAACGCCAGATGCGGCAGACAAACCCGGTAGACGCAAAAGCCGGAAGATGCCTTTAAAAGCTCCAGCGCGCCCTGCGCTTCTTCAACCAGGGATTTCACGACGGATAAAATAACTCCGCCGTCGTCCGGGCCGGCAATCGCCGGGATGCCGGCGGCGCCCGCGCCGGCGGCAGCGGCCGTGCCGTCCGGCGCCGGTTCCGCGGTAATCACCATGACCACCGCAAATCTTTCCGGCACATTGGCCAGGGTGCCCGCGCCGCGACGGGACAGGGTGATGGTCAATATCCCGGGGTGCGCCTGGGCATCCGCGGCCAGCAGCCCCAGGTTCAAGACAACCTGTTCGATTTGACCCGCGGTCAAAGGCACGGGCGGGCAATCGCCGGCGGCGGAGAATTTCACGGTCCAGGCCGGCGTCAAAGCGATGCGCAGCAAGGCGACCGCCTCTTCCAGGTGGCGCTCCACCCGCGTCCCGGGACGCCCGTTCATGCCGGCATGGCTCAAGGCCAGCAACTGGCGCGATAACAGCGCGCCTTTCTGGGTTTGCGCTTGAATCACCTCCAACGAGTTAACGCCGGCATTCCCTGTCAGACCGCCCCGCGCCAGCAAAGCCGCGTGCCCCGAAATGGCGCATAGGATATTATTAAAGTCGTGGGCCACCCCGCCGGCGATCCGGCCCACCAACTGCAACAGGGCAATCTGGCGCTGGCGCATTTCCAGGGAACGCAGGTCGGTGACATCGCTCAACAGCACCAGCCGCACCCCGGATGACGGCTGCGAACGGAAACGCAATGTATGCAAGGCGCCGTCGTAAAAGCAATCGCACTCAAATTCGCGCGGCGCCGCTAAATCCAGGAGGCATTCAAGCTGGGCCTGGTTGACGCACGGAAACACCTCCATCAACCGGCGGTTTTTCAATTCCCGGATGTGCTTGGGCAGCAATTGCAGCAGGGCGGGATTATAACCGGTCACCCGGCCTTCGCGGTCAAGCAAAAGCAAACCATCGCTAATGTAATCCATGGCCGCGACAAACCGGCCGATCCGGCGGCGGCCTTCGATCTCCACTGTGGAGCGGATGCTCCACAAGCCGAAGGCGCCGGTCAGAAACATAACGCCCATGGTCAAGGACCAGATGGCCACGCTCAAGTCCCTGATTGTCTGGCGGTCAGGCGGATCAGTCAGGAGCACGTGCAGGTAAGCGATAATCGAATAGGAAGCCAAGGCCACCGCGCCCAGCAGGATCACCATCAGCAGGGCATAACGCCAGGCGCTTTTGGGCAGAAGATTCATGTCAAGGGGCAGGCTGGCTGGCGCCGGCCTCCGCCGCCGCGTTGGTCGGGGCAATGGCCGCTTCCGCCGCGCTATTGGAGGACACGGCCAAGGGACCCGCCAACCCCAGCGCTGCCGGGGCTTGCTTGGGGTCCAACGGGGTGTAGTCGAACTCCGCCATCGCCTGACGTCCCAGCACTTCCAAGCCGGTCAAGGGCTCATTCTCGTCCAAAATCGTCGGCGTCAGCATGATCAGCAGGTTGGAACGATCCACCTCGTCCGTGGTGTGCCGGAAAAGCAAACCGATCAACGGGATGTCGCCCAGAATGGGCACGCGTGTCTCCTTCTTGGACTTGCTGTCCTCCATCAAGCCGCCGATCACCACGGTGTGCGTGCTGGGAACGTTGACCCGCGATGACAGATGCCGGGTGCTGATGACGGGATACACCGAACCCTGGGGTGTGGTAATATCCTTGACCCAGGTGCTCATTTGCGGATTGACCGTCATCCGCACGACGTTGGCATCCGGATCGATTTCCGGGATGACCCAGAGGGTCAGGCCCAGGTCGTTCCATTCAACCTTTTCCGAGTAGGAATCGCGCGAGATGCCGCCGGAACTATCCGTCGTCTTCTCGGAAAAAACGGTCGGGTAGCGCTCGCCGACGTGGATCTTGGCCTCAACCTTGTTGCCGACAATCAGCAGGGGATGCGAAATCATGTTGGCATTGGAGTTTTTCTTCAGGGCGCTCAGGAACAAGGATGCCTCCGAAACTGTGAGGAATGCCGTGCCCATCTTGGTTTCCAGCGAAGTGTCGGTGGCGAGATAAGATCTTTTCGCGGAAATATCGCGCCCGGTGTCGATGCTGTCGGTGATGGCGCGCGTGGGCGTTACATTCCCTTCGTCGTCGATTTTTTCATAAGGTTGCCCGGCCAAATTCTGGAATTTTTCGACTTTATCCACATTGGACCGGCGGTCATACTGGTGGTCTTGATTGTCGGTGGTGTTAACCTTCTCGGTTTCGTCGGAGAAAGACCATTGCAAGTCCGTCAATCCGGCCGTCACGCCGAACCGGTCCAGCATGGACCAGTCGAAACCGATTTTTTTGCTGTCGCTGGTGACCACGTCGATAATGCGGGCCTCGATAAACACCTGCGGCTCGCGCTTGTCGAGTTTTTGAATCAGGGTTTCCACCCGGTCAACGTATTCGCGGATATCCGACACGATTACCTCGGTCGTAATGCCGGGATTCTGAATCTCCGTGGTAGCCAACGAAGAGGATTTCATATTGGCGCTATGCTGGACCTTGCTCTGGCTGGTAATGATCGTGCCGCGCGGCGAAAGGATTTTAAGTAATTTAATCTGCTCGACCAGGTCCACGGCATTCATGTACCGCAGTATGAATGAGCGCGTCACCAGGGGTTTGGTTTCTTCAATTTGTTTGAGCTTCTGCTGGTACATCTCCGAATTCACCACCATGATGATGCCGGAAGGATCTTCGATGGTTGAAAGATTCACCGATCCCAGCGCCAGATTCAAAGCCGAACGCCATTCCACATTCTTCAAATTGGCCGTGATATACAGGTTGGTGTAAGTTCCCGCGACAATTATATTGGCGCCCGAAATGCGGGAAAACATATTAACCACATCCGGTACCGGCACCGCATCCAGGGAAATCGAGATGAAGTTGCTGGCGGGCAGCGCCGCGCCTTCCCCGCCATTGGGCGGCAATCCGCCCAGCGGCAAATCCAGCAGCGTCTCGTCCGCATGGGAAACTATTTCAACATTGGCCGGCGGCGCCGCTGCCATTGCCGGCGGGGGAACCTCTGGCGCAGGGACGTCTACCGGCAGTAACGCCGCCGGCGGAGGGGCAGGCACTGGCGCGGGAACGGCGGCATCGGCCGACGGCGGAATGGTTTCCGCGCGCACGGTTGCATCCGCAGGCGGTTCCGCCGTTTCCGAGGGGCTGACCGCGGCCGCGGGCGGGGCTGCCTCCGCGTCCAATGCTGCGTCAGGGCTGGCCGCCGTAATTTCCGTTTGGGCCGGCGCTTGACCGGAGAACCCCAGGAACCCGGCCGTTAATAATGTCATCAAAAACCAATGGGATTTTTGCATAAGCTGATCCTTGTATTATTCTCCCCCAGACTGCGTCACCGTGGCGTGCGCCGTCCGTCCCTCGGCATCCCGCACCGTCACAATGTTGTTGCCGTAGGCGCCGGCGACGCCATGATAGCTCGCCTGGTAACTGGAGGAAGCGGAATACGACACTGTTCCCAGGGCCGGGTTGCCGACGCTCCATACATAAGGGGGCGACCCGCCGTTGACGGTAAAGGCAGCTTCCAGCACATTGTTCAGATCGACGACCGCCGGCGAAACCGTCATGGCATCCTGCACCGGGGTCACACGCGCCAATGCGAAATGTCCGTCTTCATCCTCCACTCTGACCGTGTTATTGCCGACTTGCAGGCAAACATAGCGGCATTGACTCCAGCCGACGACTTCAACCTGCCCCTTGGACGGGTCGGTGACGCTCCATTTATAGGACGGCGTGCCGCCTTTGCCGGTAAACAAGACCTCCTGGCCGACAATGCTCAAGGTTGCAAGCACCGGGGTGATTTGCATGGACATGGGGGATGTATCGTCACGCGCGTCGGATTGGTAGGAATTATTCTTGAAATAGTCATCCGCGTCGCTGTCGTCGGAATTCGATTCGCACCCGGCGGAAAACAGCAAACCTGATCCGACCGTCAGCACGCAAAACCAATGGCGCCAATTTTTCATCATCTACTCCCTTGCCAGTTTATGCACAAGCCCTTTGATTAGAGCCCAAAAACGCGCTTTACTCAAGCAAAAAGTTTATTCATCAATCCATCGGTTCAATCCGCACCTTGCGCATATCAATGCCGCGAATGCGAAAACGGAAAACAAAGCTCTCCGTGGGCACCGCAATCACGTCGCCGACTTGAACCATTTGCCCGTTGACCGCCGCAAAATAATTATTGCCGCGGCGGATGATACCGCCGACTTTCAGGGCGGCCAAAGCCTGCGCGCGCGCTTCGCTGCCGGGCGGACTCCCCGCCATTTCCTCAAGTTCCGCAGTCTGCTCCGACCCGGCATTTCCCGGCGCGGACGGCCGCGGCGGACGATAATTCACGGGCCAGAAAGGGTCCCGCGCCAGCGTCGCCGCCGGCTCGTTCGTGCCCGTCAGTTCGCGCGCATCGCTTGCCTGCATTTCCGCCGCCGGGGCGCGCCAGGCCAAGGCGCCGGCCAGACACAGGGCGATCAGGCAAGCTGAGCGCTCGCATCCCGTCCGGCGAATGGAAATTGGTTTTTTGACGAACATGCTTTCCCCTGTTGCCTGTCCGCTAATCCGCGGCGGGTATTTCCGCGCCGACAACATATTCCGGCAATTGATCCGGCTTGACCCAAACCAGCCAATCCAAAACCATCCGAATGTCATGCCGGTCGGGTTTTCCCGGCTGGGCGGTAATATTCAAGGCGGAAACCGTCACCAGCGGATGGGCCGCTTCCAACCGGCTCAAAAACTCCGCCAAGTCGTTGTAATTGCCTTCGGCCGCCACCCGCACCCCATAAACCCGGCACAGTTTATCGGCAAAATTTATGGGCAGCGCCTCGCTGTCGAGGACGCTTTTAATTTCCAAGGCGGAGCCGGACGCCAGTTCGCGCACATCGGCATCCATTCCCAAAAGGTAATTTCCCAGCACCGGCAACGGAATATGTTGCGCGATTTCCCGCAGGCGTCCGCGTTCCTCCGCCATCTGATCCAGGATGTCAGCCCGGCTGCGCACAACGGCGCGGGCTTCATCCAGTTTGGCCCTGATTTCAACGGCCTGGGCGACGTCCTGCTTCCAGGTCTTCAGCAGGGGCGCCAGCAGGAAGTAAACGCCGGCAAACAAGGCGGCCGCGGCGACCGCCGCACCCAGGATGACCAGTTGCATTTGCTCTTTTTTGCTGCGCGCCATAAGCCAATCCGCTGTTCGCCGCCAGGCGCAAGCCCGGCAGATTTCACCTGGTTAAAACTATCGGGCGCCGTACAAAACGCCCTTCGATCTCGAAAACTCTGAAATCCTCGCCCGTCTGCTCTTCGTCCGCCGCAAAACGCTTGACTTCCGCCTGTTCCATCAGCGCGTCGAAATACGGCTGGGTGTTCAAGCAACGGTTTAAACTGCGCACGTCGGCATCGGCCGCCTGGCCGGCCGCGCGTCCCCGCAGATAAACGCTGCCGACCCACCCCGGCGGGCTGACGCCGGCATCGAGGTTGTTTTGCAAGGTCAGACGGGTCAATTGAAGATTTTCAGGAACAAATGCCTGCAATTCACGCAGATAGCGGCTGAGCCCCAGGCGGTTGGTCTGCCAACCGTCCAGCAAGTCAACCAGAGGCTTGAGTTTGTTCAATTCTCCGCGCGTCTGTAAAACGGATTTATAAATCGGGTCAATGTCCTGTTTTTGACTTTCAACCGCCAGCCGCTCCCGGCGCGCGCCGCGCGCCCCCAGGACCAAGGCGGTGGCGCCCATCACCAGCAGCGTGGCCAGCAGAATGAGCGCCGCGCGCAACAAGAACTTCAGGCTGATGTCGCTGCCGCTGCGCCGCTCAGTGTCCAGAATTAAATTGACATGTAAATTCATGCCCGTCTCATTTTTGCGGGTCTTCCGCGAACAACCCCAGGCCGGCGCCGATGGCGGCGCTCAGGCGCGCGCTCTGCGGCTCGATGTTCTTGGACAAGGCGCCTTCCTGAACCTGCACCGCATCCAGGGGATTCCAAGACTCAATCTCAACCCCCACCCCGGACTTGACTTCCGCCATCCATCCCCGCGCCATCCAATCCTCCGGCGCCACAAACATCCGGGCCACGTGGCAATTATCCCGGCGTTCGATAAAGTGCTTGGCAATCACCAACTGCTTGACAAACGGCTCCATGGCGCTTTTTACTATCTGCGAAACGTCGAACGAGCCGTTCACCAGGATATCCCGGGCAGTCGTCTGGTCAACTCCAAGGTTTTTCTGCAGCGCGCTCAAAAGGTTAAACTGGCCGAAATCGAACTTGCGGGTCAACAGCAATTCGCCCTTCAAAAAAAATGCCGCGAAAGAAACCTTGGCATCGTTGACGATGCAGGCGACCGCTTCGTCGGCATATTTCCCGGACGCGGACAGGGAGAAGTTGGTCAGCGCCGCCAGACCGTCAACTTCCACCGAAATCGGCGCGGGAACCCCGCTGCGGAACAAGGCGCAAGCCGCCTGCGCCTGAGTTTCCGGCACCGCTACCGTCAGGACCTTGGTTTCGGAGCGGCCGTGCCGCCCGGCTTGAAGCACGCGATAGCCGATCCGGAATTCCGCCGCGCCCAGCCCCATGCTTTCGCGAATTTGCTCCGCTGGCTCATCCCCCAACTGTCCTGGTAAATTCAACAATTTAACGACAGCGTCATCGCCGGGAACACAAAGGGCGACATAACGCGCCAGCAGCGGCTTCGGCAAAGACAGCGCGGCCGGCGCGTTCTCACCGGCCTGGAAGGCGACGGGCGGCAAAAGATCCGCCGCCGACAGGACAATCGCATCGCCGGCCTTGCGCAAACGGGCGCAGTAAGTTCCGGCATGCCCCAAGTGTACCGCCAGGATATCCAGGGGCTTTTTCGAGCCGGAGCGCAAAATGTGTTGGAAAGAAAACATTGTGGGTTCAGCCGGATTCCAGCGTCAACTGCATCAACCTTCATGTATTAGTCCGTTTTATCACATATTTACGCCAGCTTGTCCAGTTTTTTTACGGCCCCCAAATCCGCCAGGTTACCCAAGCCGCCGCCACGACCGAAATGAGCGTAAACGGCAGTCCGATTTTTACGAATCCCGCGAACTTCACCGGATGCCCCGCGCGGCGCAGAATGCCCAGGGTGACAATGTTCGCCGAGGCGCCGATCGGCGTGACATTGCCGCCGATACTGGCGCCCAGCAGCAAGCCGAATAACAGCACCGTCGGGTCGCATCCCAGGCGCTCCGCCATCCGCATCACCACCGGCAACATCGCCGCCAGAAACGGGACGTTATCCACAAAACCCGAGATCACCACCGATACGGCAAGCAACAGCAGGTAGCCGAAAAGGATATCACCGCCGATAATGCCGGCAAACGCATCCGCAATCCGCTCCGTCCAGCCGGTCAGCGTCAGGCTGCCGACCAGAATAAACACGCCCATCAGGAAAAACGTCGTGTCCCAATCCAGGGCCTTGATGCGGTCAATCAGCGGTCCGCGGTTGCAGCCGATATCCCAGGCCAGCCCGGTCGCCGCCGCCGCCAGGCAAAGCGTCCCGGCCAGCCAGTGGAATTCCGGATCGAAGAACGACGAACCGGCCAGCCCGCCAATCAACGCCAGCAGCAACCAGGTCGGCACCCAGGTCCGGACGGTTTCATGCATCGGCAATTTGACGCGGCGGCTGCCGCGGCGGAAAAGGAAAAAAAGGAAAACCAAAGACGCCAAGGCGCCCGCCTGGACCGCGAAAAAAATGCTCGGACGCCCGCGATACACAAGGAAATCCATGAAACTCATTTTGGCATACCCGGCCAGGAGCATGCTGGGCGGGTCGCCGATCAAGGTCGCCGCACCCTGCAGGTTGGACGAAACCGCCAGGGCGATCAATAGTCTGGTCGGATTGATTTCCAGTTTGCGGGCCAAGGCCAGCGCAATCGGCGCCATGATCAGCACCGTGGCCACATTCTCGACAAAAGCGGAGATCAGGCCGGTCAGCAGACATAAAAGCAGCATGGCCCAGCAGGTATTGCCGGCCAGATTGACGATTTTTTCCGCCAGAACCGCCGGCATCCGGCTTTCGATGAAAAAGTCGGCCAGGACGAGGGTGCCGACAAAAATCCCCATGACATTCCAATTAATCGCCGTAAACGCCTGGCCAGGCGAAAGCACCTGCGCCAATACCATCAGCGCCGCTACTGCCGCCGCCGTCACGGAACGACGCCCGGGCAAAACGACAAACCCGGCGTATGCGGCAATAAACAAAAACAGCGCCAGGTTTTCCCTGCAAAACAAAAGTGTCATTAATTAATATTCTCGCAATTGTCCCGAAAATTCAAATGTTATAGCCTGGCGGTCAAGCCCCACGCGCCGCTCGATTATTATTTTTGTGCCAGTTGATCCGAATGCCGAACGCCGTTCGGCTACTACATTCCCGAATGCCGGGATGCCGAACGCCGCTCGGTGATTACCCGTCTTCGCTGAAGCGATGTCAGGAAAGCATTTCCGGATGTAGTAGCGTCACGGGGTGACGCATCTGTTCCGGGATAACAGAAAAGCCCCGTCTCCGTAAATCACGAAGACGGGGCTGAAAACT
>CAZYXU010000003.1:0-76662 GCA_964650945.1 uncultured Verrucomicrobiota bacterium
CACAATATTAATAAGTTACGTTGCTGTTAAATTCTGACTGCCGAACACTGAACACTGAACACTGAACACCGAACACTGAACACTTTTTAAAGAGACTCAACCTGTAACTTTTTGTCGTTATGCCCATTATACTCGATGCGATTTTCTGGCGCCGGCTCGGACGCAGCGCCCGCGAAGCGCTGGCGCCGGCCGGCCGGACGGTGGGATGGCTGCTCAGCCTGATTGTTCCGGTCTCGCTGCTGGTGACGCTGCTGGACTATGTCGGGGTCCTGCCGCGCGTCGCCGGCTGGGTGCAGCCGCTGATGCGGCTGTTGGGATTGCCGGGCGAGGCGGCGCTGGTGGTGCTGACGGCGGCCAGCCTCAATATCTATTCCGCCATCGCCGTCATGCAGACCTTGACGCTGACGGTGCGGCAGGCGACCATCCTGGCCCTGATTTGCCTGATTGCCCATAATCTGCCGGTGGAAACGGCGGTGCAGCAGCGCGCCGGAACCTCCGGCGCAGGGATGTTGGGCCTGCGCCTGCTGGCGGCATTGGCGGGCGGGATGCTTTTAAACCTGACCATGCCGCAGGCATCGCCGTTATTGACGCCCCTGGCGGCGGCCTTGCCCGCGGTGTCCGGCCTGGCGGACGTTTTGCTGGCCTGGGCGGGCGGCGTGCTGTGGCTGGCCTTGAAAATCACGCTGATAGTCGCCGGATTGATGATCTTGCAGCGCTGGCTGGCGGAATTCGGCTGGCTGCATCGCCTGGCGCACTGGCTGCGTCCGGTATTGGCCGTCCTGGGCCTGCCGCGCTCCACGGCATTTTTATGGCTGGTGGCGAATTGCATGGGCCTGGCATTTGGCGCGGCGGTCATGCTGGAACACGTGCGCGCCGGCGATATTTCCCGCGCAGATTTGCGCCTGTTCCATTGTCATGCAGCCATATCGCATTCGCTGTTGGAGGATACGCTTCTTTTCGTGGCGGTAGGCGTCTCCGCCGCCTGGATCATCTGGCCGCGGCTGCTGCTGGCAGCCGCGGCGGTGTGGCTGTGCCGGGCTTGGATGAGGTATCGGCCGGCGGGGAATGAAGCGGCATGACCGATGTTGGACTGTAGTGCGCCACTGAGTGGCGCAGTCCGGAAGTATGCCGAACGGCGTTCGGCTACTACAGAAGAATGATTCCGGACTGTAGTAGCGCCACGGCGTGGCGCAATCCGGAAGTATGCCGAACGCCGTTCGGCTACTACAGCAGACAGACTCGGGAACGGGAACGCGAAGCTTATTGCGGTTTCAGGCCCCGGCGGCAGAACATCGCCACCCTTTCCCTGTGATAGTAAGCGTAATTCGGGCTTTCCGACAGGGTGCGCGGGCAGGAGGCGACCGCCGGATGCCAGAGGTGCATGGCGCGCGCCGGTATGATCAGCGATTGGCCGCGTACGCCGGCCATATGTAGACGCGTGGCGAAATCGTCATCCTCCAGCCCCCAGCCTTCGTAATTTTCGTCAAAGCCGTTAATGCGTTCGACATCTTTCCGAAATATCGAGAAGTGGCAGCCGAGGATCTTGGGCTTGTTGGGCCGGGCCAGCCCCAGGCGGCGCAGCCAGGCATTGCGTTGAAACTGACGGTGCGCATGCGGGAGATGCCGGCGGTCGGAACGCTCCCAGAGGGCGCTGAGGTCTGCGGCATCCCGGTCGCCGCGCAGGAAGTTGTGCGTGTCCGCCTCGCCCACCCAGGCGCGGTTCGCCGCGAGAAAGCGCCCGGGACGCGCATGCCGCAGGTGTAAGGCGACAACTTCCGGCAGCAGCAGGATATCGCAGTCCAGCATGAGCAGGTAGTCGCCGGCGGCCTGGCGGATGGCATTGTTGCGCGCCGCCGCCAGCCGGTAACCCTGGTCCGGCTGCCAGACGTAGCGCACCGGGAAGGGCAGCCCGGCAAAGGCGGCTTGCATTTGCGCCGCATTTTCCGGGTTGGAGCCGTCGTCCGCCACCACGGCTTCATCAACCAGCGCGCGGTTGCCGGCCAGCGCCTGGAGACAGGCCGCCAGCATGGCCGGCCGGTTATAAACGGTGATGATGGCGCTGGTTTTCACTTGAAAGAATCTCTGACTGCCGAACACTGAACACCGAACACTTTCCGGCAAGCGGCTTAACCCGCGGGTTTGCCCAGGTCCCACTGCCGCGGGGTGAGTTGTTTGGCGGTGGCGAACCGCCAGTTTTGGCCGGCGCATGTCAGGCTGGCCGTTTCGGGTTCGATCCGCAGCGCCAGCGGCGCGCCGGGATGGCGGGCGTGCAGGCAATTGGCCAGCATCAGGGCTTTTTCCACGCCGTCGCCCCGGCCGAAATTCCAGACCTCGTCCGGCTGCGCCAGGCGGCCGGGTTCGTCATAGATGGATGCGTCCGGCATGGCGGCCGCCTGCGCGGCAATGGCCGCGTCGGTCATTTTTTCCGTGGCCCCCAAAACCACCGGGTTGCGTTCCAGGGCGGCCAGCAGAAACGGCCGGTCATCCGCCCGGTTCAAATCGCGGTAGGCGTAAAATGCCAGGTCCACGGCAGGATGATCGGGGCGGAGGACTTGCAGCCGCGTCTGTAATTCCGCCCGGGTCATGTCCGGATGCAGTTCCAGGGGGGGGCGGGGCGGGGCGGGTTGCTTGGCGGCCAGGTCGGGCAGGCGCGGGACCACGTGGCAGAACTTGATCAGGCTTTCGATGGCGACGGCGGCATTGAGGCAGTCCGAGGCAAAACGCCGGCGCAAATGATCCAGGTCGTCCGGGCGGTTAAAGTCGAATTTGCGGGCGCGCACAAAATCCTCCAGGTCGTTCAGGATGATGCGGCCCGGCAGCGGCTGGGGTTGAAACTCCTCCGTATCCATTTCCGCCAGCAGTCGGTCGCGGGTGGCGTCGGTCAGGCGCGCCGGGGAGTCTTGCTCGTAGATGAAGGCCCGGTCGAGGGCGATGTAATGATCCAGGCCGTGGAGCGGGCGGCGCAGTTGAAAGCATTTTTGAAATTCCCGGCTGTGCCGCAGGAAGTTGCCGAGAATTTCGACATTCAAGTCCGTGCGCAGAAAATCGCTCAGTCGGCCGGCGAAACGCGTGTAAGCCGCCGGCTCGATCGTGGCGGTCTGGAAGAGGGTGTGGATGTAACCGGTGGCGTGGGCCACGATGGTCACCCGCTCGTGTTCCAGGGCCCGGCGGGCCTGGGCGGAAAGCGCGCTGCCGTTGAACCACATGGTCTTGGTTACCAGCCGGCGGTTGTTGGTGAGAATGCCGTCATCCAAGTCCACGAAATTCTGGGAATGCAGCGGCGTGGCCAGCAGGAAGATGTTTTCCAGCGGGATGCGGCAGACGATGAACATGGCCGCGGCATACAGCACGGCCAGGGAGACGCATTCGCCCGCGCCGGTCTGGAAGCCTGGCCGGTGGCCAAAGGCGTCCATGGCCTCGACAGTCTCGGTCTTCCAGTAGGGGATCACGTCGCCATCATACTGGTCCAGCCCGAAGTGGGAGCGGATGTCGATGTCGAAGTAGTATTTATCGCCCTCGTAACCGAAGAGGGCGTTGGACTGGCGCAGGGCGTCGGGGTCCAGGAAATCGCGGAAACGCGCGATTTCGCGGGCCTTGGTGGTCAGGCCCCAGGTGTTCAGGTCCAGGTTGAAGGCATAATGGTCCATGATAAACTGTTTGAGGCGCTGCAGCCGGCGCGCGGGCTTCAGGCGCGCCAGGTTTTTGAACCAGGGGTCATCCCGCCAGCGCCAGATGCGGGGCGACATGAGGTTGGCCAGCAGCAGGCTGTAAATCAGTTCGGGGAAGATGAAGACTTCCATGTCCGACAGCGTGATGGCTGACGACTGGCGCTGCAAATCATAGGCGGCGGTGGTTGTAGTCATGCGGGTTCAGGGTGAATTTTCGAAGGCGCCAGGCGTCGGTGGCCGGCCTTAGCCGCCGCGCCCGGGCTCCCGGCGCCGGTCGAGTACGCGGCGGGCTTTGCCCAGCGAGCGCTCCAGGGTTTGGGGTTTGACCAGTTCCACGTTGACGTGGATGCCGGTGATGGAATAAATTTCGTGGGCAATGCCGCGGCGGAGCTTGTCCAGCGCCGCGAAGCTGTCGGTGAATTTTTCCGGACGCATTTCCACCCGCACGGTGATTTCATCCAGGTTCCCCGGGCGGTCCACCTCGATCAGGTAATGCGGCGCCGTGCCGTCCACCCGGAGCAGGGCCTCCTCGATCTGCGACGGGAAGACGTTCACCCCGCGGATGATCAGCATGTCGTCGGAGCGGCCGATGATCCGGCCCATGCGCGTGCCGGTCCGCCCGCAGGCGCAGGGGGTGTCGTCGAGGCGGGTGATATCGCGGGTGCGGTAGCGCAACAGGGGCATGGCCTGCTTGGTCAGCGGGGTGATGACCAGTTCGCCCGCCGCGCCGGCCGGCACGGGCTCGAGGGTGTCGGGGTCCAGGCATTCCACCAGGAAATGATCCTCCTGGAGATGCATGCCGGCGCGCCGGCAGCATTCGCCGCTGACGCCGGGTCCCAGGACCTCGCTCAGGCCGTAATTGTTGAACGCCTGCAGGCCGAGTTCCATTTCGATCCGCCCGCGCATGTCTTCCGTCCAGGGTTCGCCGCCGAAATGGCCGTAACGCAGGCGCAGCGTGCGCGGGTCCAGCCCCTCCTGTACGGCCACTTCGGCGATGTTCAGGGCGTAGCTGGGAGTGCAGATCAGCACGTCCGCCTGGAGGTCCGCCAGCAGCATCACCTGGCGCTGGGTGTTGCCGGCCGACACCGGCAGCACGGCGGCGCCGACTTTTTCCACGCCGTAATGCAGGCCGAAGCCGCCGGTGAAAAGGCCGTAGCCGAAGGCGATATGCACCAGGTGTTCCGGGCGCAACCCGCCGGCCACCAGGAAACGGGCGCAGAGATTGGCCCAGTTGTCCAGATCCTCGGCGGTGTAGGCGACAATGGTCGGCTTGCCGGTAGTGCCCGAAGAGCCGTGCAGCCGCGCCAGTTTTTCGCGCGGCACGGCCAGCAGGCCGAAGGGGTAGGCGCGGCGCAAGTCTTCCTTGGTGGTGAATGGCAGGCGGCGCAGATCGTCCAGGGAACGCAGCGAGGCGGCGCTTACCCGGGCGGCGGCCAATGCGTCGCGGTAAAACGGCACCTGGCCGACGCGCGCCACGCAGTCGCGCAGCCGGCGCAATTGCAGTTCGCGCAACTGGCCGCGGGGCATGACTTCGTCCATGGACCACAGGCGGTTTTCAAAATTGTTATCCTGGGTGGCTGGCATTATGCGGTTCTTTTCAATGCGCGGACAGCCGGGCGAGTTCGGCGGAATCCAAAACCCCCACGCCGCCGTCGCGCAGGGCGTCCAGCGCAGCGTCCACATCCTCGAAGCGGAACACAATCACCGCCTTGTTGCCCCGGCCGAAGGCGAAGGCGTACATGTATTCGATGTTGATGCGGGCCTGGTCCAGCACCGCCACCACCTCCGCCAGCCCGCCCGGGCGGTCCGGCACTTCCAGGGCCAGCACTTCGGTCACCTTGACCACGCAACCGGCCTGCTCCAGCAAATCGCGCGCGCGCTCCCATTCCCCGACCACCAGGCGCAGGATGCCGAACTGCTGGGTGTCGGCCAGGGCCATGGTAATGATATTTACCTTGGCGTCGGCCAGCGCCTTACAGGGGATGGAAAGTTGGCCGGGTTTGTTTTCCAGAAATACCGATAATTGCTTGATCTTCATCGCGCCCCCTCTTTTGGTTGCCATTCCGCCTTCCGCTTTTCCGTTTGCCGGCCGCCGCCACCCCCGGGTCCGGGCCGGCTCAACCGGCGCCGCGCTGGTCCAGCACGCGCTTGGCCTTGCCCTCGCTGCGCGGGATGGTGTGCGGCTCCACCAGCCGCACTTCCACCCGGATGTTCAAAACCTGTTCCAGCGCCTTGATCAGCTTGCGCCGCAGGGTTTCGAGCGCGCCGATGCGGTCGCTGAAAATTTCCGGGGTGACCTCCACCTGGACCTCCATGCGGTCCAGCCCTTTTTCCCGCGTCAGCGCGATCTGGTAGTGCGGCAGTGTGCCGTCGAGCGTCAAGAGCGCCGTTTCGACCTGCGACGGGAAAACGTTGATGCCCCGGATGATGAACATGTCGTCGCTGCGGCGCGAGATGCGGCGGATGCGGCGGATGGTGCGGCCGCAGGCGCAGGTTTCGGGGATGATGGCGGTGATGTCGCGCGTGCGGTAGCGGATCATGGGCATCGCCTGCTTGCTCAAGGTGGTCAGCACCAGTTCGCCCTCCTGCCCGTCCGGCAGCGCCAGGCCGTTTTCGGGATCAACGATTTCCGGGTAGAAATGGTCTTCGAAAATGTGCAGGCCGTTGTGTTGCGCGCATTCGATGCCCACGCCGGGCCCGATGATTTCCGAAAGGCCGTAAATGTCATGCGCGCGGATGCCGGTCATGTTTTCAATGCGCTGGCGCATGGCTTCCGTCCAGGGCTCGGCGCCGAAGACGCCCACCCGCAGCGGCAGTTCGCGCAGCTTGACGCCCTGCTCCTCGGCGCGCTCCGCCAGGTGCAGGAAATAACTGGGCGTGCAGCAGATGGCCGTGACGCCGAAATCCTTGAGCACCATGATCTGGCGGTCGGTGTTACCGCCGGAAATGGGAATCACCGTGGCGCCCAGGGCCTCGGCGCCGTAATGCGCGCCCAGGCCGCCGGTGAACAGGCCGTAGCCGTAGGCGTTTTGCACCACATCGCCTGCATGCAGTCCGCAGGCGGCGAAGGAACGCAGCATGACGCTGCTCCAGACCTCCACATCCGCGCGGGTATAGCCCACGACAATCGGCTTGCCGGTGGTGCCGCTGGAGGCGTGCAGGCGGACGATCTCCTGCATCGGGCTGGCAAACAGCCCGAACGGATAGTGATCCCGTAAATCCGTTTTCACCATGAACGGCAATTGCGCAATGTCAACCAGCGAACGCAAATCCGCCGGCGTCAGTTTGAGGGCCTGCAGGCGCTCCCGGAAGTGGGGGACATGCTGGTACGCCCGCTCCACGATCTGCCGCAGCCGGGCCAATTGCAGGTTACGCAATTGCGGGATCGGCAGAAAATCGGGAGCGCTGGCCGGGTGGAATTTTTCCTCGCTGGAATGGATTTGCATGCGCGCTGTCCTTTCGCCATACGGCGCCGCGGCGCCGCTTTTACGATGCCGGTTTGCCGCGCCGGCGGCAGAAATAACCGGATACGCGCCATTATAGCGCCGCCGCCCCAAAAATCCATTTTTTTATTCTTGGCGTCCGGTGATTTTTCAGGTATGTATACGGTATGCAGGAAGTTAACCAGTTGAATCCGCCCCCGCTCCCGGAAGCACTGCCGGCCGCCCGCGCGCCGCGCCGCGCGGGCTGCTGGCTGGCGGTCATCCTGCTGGCGGTCCTGCTGCTGCTGAGCGCTTTTGCCAACCTGGCGTTGCTGCTGGGATTGTTTTTTGCCGGCGGACCGATCGCCGACGGCTCGCCGGCCGCCGACGAATTCCCGGAATTCCAGGAAATCTGGTCCTATGGCGACGGCGACGTCAAGGCGGTCCGCCTGGCCTTGAACGGAGTCATCGCCCGGGAGGCCGACGGCGGTTTCTGGGATGAAGGCTTGGATCCCACGGCGGAGTTGCTGCTGCAAATCCGCGCCGCCCGCCAGGACGGCCAGGTGCGGGCCATCATCCTCGAAGTGGACTCCCCCGGCGGAGTGATGACGCCAACCGACGAGATTTACCGCGAATTGCAGGAATTCCGCGCCTCGGCGGACGACCGCCGGGTGGTGGTGCTGGTCCGCGACCTGGCCGCTTCCGGGGCGTATTACATCGCCATGGCCTCGGACTGGATTGTCGCCGAGCCGACCGCCATCGTCGGCTCGATCGGCGTGATCATGCAAACCTTGAATTGGCAGGAACTGAGCGATAAAATCGGGATCCGCGACGTCACCATTACGGCCGGCGACAACAAGGATTTGTTGAATCCGTTCAAGCCGGTGCAGCCGGAACATCTGGACGTCTTTCAGGAAATCCTCGATGAAATGCATGCGCGCTTTATCGCCATCGTCCAGCAACGCCTGAAACTGGCGCCAGACGCGCTGGCGCAATTGACCGACGGCCGGGTTTTTTCCGCCAGCCTGGCCGCGGCCTCCGGCATGGTGGACCAGGTGGGTTACTGGGAGGACGCGCTGGCCAAGGTCCATGAACTGCTGGGCACCGCGGCGGTGCGCGTGGTGCGCTATGAACAGCCGCGCGGCCTGGCCCGGTTTCTGGCCCGCTTATCCTTGCCGCTGCCCGCCATCAAATTGCCGGCGGCGCTGCGCGACCGGCATCCGCGCGTTTTGTATCTCTGGACGCCCTGAGCCATGATTGAAATCATGCTGGCGGAGGTGTTTGTCAAGGCGGCGGTCTTGTGCCTGCTGCTCTACCTGTTCGCCCGCGGGGAAGCGGATTTCAATTTCCGCAAGGTGTCCATGGTGACCGCCGGCCTGACGCTGGGCTCGCTCCTGCTGGAAGGTCTGCTCAAGGATCATCTGGGCGTGTTTGTCCTGCTCCCGATCGTCATCCTGACCGTGCTGATCCTGATGCAGTTCTGCTGGGTTACATGGTGGCAGGCGCTCCTCGTGGCCCTGCCGTTTGTCGGCGTCAGCCTGGGGATGTCGCTGGTGACGGCCGACCTGACCGCCAGGTCCGGCGCGGCGTTCACCCGTTCCCTGACCCGCAGCGCCGTCACCCGTGATGATATTGAAGAATTAAAGAAAATGCACGCCGCCAACACGGATTTATCGTTTCTGGAAGCGCCGGCCGCGGACGCCGCTCCCGCGGAGCTTCCGGCGGTCGCGCCGGTTGCGGCGCCGGCATCCGCGCCGCCGCCCGTAACCGTTTCCCGGTTGCCGCCGCCGGCGCGGCCTTCCAGCCGCAGTGGCGATTTCACGCTCAAGGGCATTTCCAAGGGGCCGCGCGGGCGCCTGGCCATCATCAACCAGGTCATGCTGGGAGAGGGCGAAACGCTCGATGGGGCGCAGGTGCTGCGGATCGATCAGGACCGCGTGATTTTGCGCCGGGCGGATGAAATTATCACGCTGCAAATGGGCGGGGATTAACCGCCTGAATTTTGCTTGTCAATTCAATGCCAAGCTGCGCGCAGAATTCGGGCTCCGGCTTATTCGCCGTCAACCGCCGCCGGGCCGCTGTCGCTGTCGCCGTTTTTTGCCCGGCGCTCCGGCCGCCGTTGCCGGCCGTTGCCGGCATGGCGTTTTTGCATGGCTTGGCGCAACTGCTGCCAGCGCGCCTGTTGTTCCGGCGTCAGCACGCCGCGGATGGCCAGGCGCGCCTGGGTTTGTTGCCGGGTAATTTCCGCGTGGAGCTTGGCCAGGCGCTCGCCGGCGGCCATGATCGCCTGTTCATCCGCGTCCGCGTCCGCGAACAGGTTTTCCAACTCGCTTTTGGCTTGAACCCGCGCGTTGTGCAGCGCCATCAGTTTTTCGCGGTTGGCCTGTGTCTGTTGCTGCAAGGCGGCGGCCTGCGTGGGGCTGAGCTCGAGCGCCTTGGTCAGATGCTGCAACCTGGGCCGGCTGGATTCGCCGGCGCCGTCGGCGGGCCGGGGTTCGCCGGCCCAAAGCTCCGCCGCCAGCATGCCGGCCGCGATGGCCGCTGTTACTTGAAGTTTGCCGCCTGGCATTTTCATAATTATGACTCCCGAGAATGAATCCTTCATCAAGGTTAACGTGATGCGGCTGGTTTTATTGCATCCGCAAATTCATTGACACGCCCGGGCTGGTTGTTAGAATCATACCGGAAATCGGCGGCGGACGGCGCGACTCGCCGCGGACACCGGCGTCTGCCGGAATAAGCGCCCGGCCGTACAGGCGCAGGCGGCCGGCCACCTGGTTTGTTATGATGGTTATCCGTCCATATCAGTCCGCCGACCGCCCGGCGGTGCGCCGGATTTGTTGCGATACCGCGGATGCCGGCCGGCCGGTGGAAGCGTTTTTCAGCGATCGGGAACTGTTTGCCGACCTGCTGACGCGCTATTATACCGATTTTGAGCCGCAATCGCTGTGGGTGGCGGCGCCGGCCGGCCGGGCCGCCGGCTATCTGGCCGGAACCATGGATACGCGCCGGGCGCAGCGGATCATGGCGCGCCGGGTCTGGCCGGCGGCCGTCGGGCGGGCGCTATGCCGGGGCGCGCTGGGGAATGTTGCGCTCTGGCGTCTGGCATGGCGGAACCGGCGCCTGCACGCGGGGGCGCAACGGGCGGCGATCGTGGATTTGCAGGCATACCCGGCGCACCTGCATGTCAATCTTGACGCGGCGGCGCGCGGATGCGGGGCGGGCCGCCGCTTGTTGGCGGCGTTTGTTGACCAGGCGCGCGGCGCCGGCGTCCCCGGGCTGCATGCCTGGGTGCGGGCGGACAATGCCGCCGGCTTGCGGTTTTTCGCGGCCGCGGGCTTCCAGGAGCTGGGCCGCTGCCCGCTGCTGCGGCGGGAGGACGGGAATTTGTTGTATACGGTGGGGCTTGGTCTGGAGTTAACGGAACGGAATTATGCGTTGCTTTCAAAAGCCAGCTTTTGAAAGCAGTGTTCGGGGTTCAGTGTTCGGTGGAATAAAACTTTATGGAGTTATTCAAATTCTGACTCTTGAATTCCGGACTGTTGTAGCGCCACGGCGTGGCGCACTCCGGTTCCAACCGAGGCGAGCGCTGGCATAGCAAATGCCGAACGCCGTTCGGCTACTACATCCCGGAACATCCGCATTATTTTACCAATAGACTTTTGAAACTGGTTCGGTTTTTTATAAGGGCAAATTGCATGAATCGCGTTTTTAGAAGGTTTTAAGGTTTACGACTTTAAGGTTTTACGGCTGAACACCGAACACTGAACACTTTTGAAAGAGACTCTTATGCAAACGATTAAAAAAATTTACGGTTGCTTGCAGTCGCTCGCTTTCTGCCTATGCCTGGCTCAGGCCGGTTGCCTGGCGCCGCCAAGTCCGCCGCCGGCCGGGGCCGGGGAGGCGCTTGACGCCGCCAGCGCCGGCCGTCCGCCGGCGCCGTTGCTTTTGAATGATGACGACCGCATCATGGTGCTGGCGCCGCACCCGGATGACGAGTCGCTGGCCGCCGGCGGGCTGATCCAGCAGGCCTTGGCGCGCAAGCTGCCGGTGAAGGTGGTCTTTTTCACTTATGGCGACAATAACGAATTGTCGTTCATGCTGTATCGCAAACGCCCCGTGGTGGCGCCGTCGGAAGTGCGGCGCATGGGCGAGGTGCGCCATGCCGAGGCCCTGCGCGCCGCCGCCGTCCTGGGACTGGCGCCCGCCGACCTGGTTTTCCTGGGCTATCCCGATTTCGGCACGCTGGATATCTGGGAGCGGCACTGGGGAGATGCGCCGGCATTTTGCAGCATGCTCACCCGCGTGCGCGCCGTGAGTTATCCCGACGCTTTCCGGCCCGGCGCCGCCTATCGCGGCGAGGAGATTTTAAGGGATTTGGAAACGCTGCTGCGGGATTTCCGGCCGACGGCCCTGCTGGTATCGCACCCCGCGGATTTCAATCCCGACCACCGGGCGCTCTACGCCTTCACCCGCGTGGCGCTTTGGAACCTGGCGCCGGAAATTCAGCCGCGGCTGCTGCCGTTCCTGGTGCATTTCAAACAATGGCCGGCCCCGCGCGGCTATCATCCGGATGAGGGCATGACCCCGCCGCCGGATTTGCTGGCGCCGATCCAGTGGCAGACGCTTCCGCTGCCCGCCGGCGTGGCGGCGGAAAAACGCCGCGCCTTGCAGGCGCATGCCTCCCAGTATGCCTACAGCGCCAAATTCCTGGATGCGTTCGCGCGCCGCAACGAAATCTTCGGCAACCTGCCGCCGGTGCGCCTGCGGCGCGCCGCCGCGCCGGCCAGCCTGGATGCGGACGTGTCCGCGGATGAAATCCCCGAGGTTTTGACCGGGGATGAACGCGCGGAATTTGTCGGCATCGAAAAATATTCCGCCGCGATCAGCAACGGCACGCTGTGCCTGACGCTGGACTTCCGCCGCCCCCTGACCGGCGTGGTCCAGGCGTCGGTGTTTTGCTGCGGGTACCGCGCCGATACCCCGTTCGACCGGATGCCGAAAATCCAGGTGCGCATCGGCGCCACCCGGTCGGAGTGTTTGGATGGCGGCCGGCCCCTGCCGCGCGGGGCGGTGGCGATCGAACGCCACCTGCGCCGGCTGGAGGTGAAAATCCCGCTGGCGGTCGCCGGCAATCCCGACCGGGCGCTGGTCTGCGCCCGGACCTACCTGGAAGAATTGCCGCTGGACTGGGCCGCCTGGCGGGTGCTGGAGTTTCAATGATGCATGCGATTGTTCTCTCCATCGGCGACGAGTTGGTCCTGGGCCAGGTGGCGGATACCAATGCCGGCTGGCTCAGCGCCCGGCTCGCGGAATGCGGCATCATGACCGTCTGGCACCAGGCCGTGCCGGATGACCGGGCGGCCATCGCCGCCGCGCTGCGCCGCGCGGCGGATGCGGCCGAATTGATTATCGTTTCCGGCGGATTGGGGCCGACCCCGGACGACCTGACCCGCCCCGCCCTGGCGGATGCCCTCGGGGCGCCCCTGGAATTACATGCGCCGGCGCGGGAGCAAATCGAACGGTTCTTCCGCGACCGCGGCTGGGTCATGTCGGAATCCAATTTGACGCAAGCTATGCTGCCGCGCGGCGCGGAATCGCTGCCCAATCCGGCCGGCACCGCCCCGGGCATCTGCGCGCGGCTGGGGCCGGCGGACGTGTTTGTCGTGCCCGGCGTGCCGCGTGAAATGCGCGCGCTGTTTAATTTGCATATTGCGCCGCGCCTGCGCGCGCAATCCGGCCGGGTAATTCTGACCGCCCGGTTGGACACCTTCGGGTTGGGCGAATCGAAGGTGGCGGATAAGCTCGGGGACTTGATGCGCCGCGGCCGCAACCCCCTGGTGGGCACGACGGTCGCGGACGGCATTGTCACCGTGCGCGTGCGTGCGGATTTTCCGGATGCGGAGGCGGCGCGCGCCGCGCTTGACCGGACGGTCCGGGATGCGCGCCAATGCCTGGGGCCGGCGGTCTTCAGCGACGGCACAGTCTCCCTGGCGGAGGTGGTCGGCGATCTTTTGCGCCGCCGGCAATGGCGGTTGGCCGCGGCGGAAAGCTGCACCGGCGGCTTGCTGGGAAAAATGCTGACCGATGCCCCCGGCGCCAGCGATTTTTACCTGGGCGGCTGGGTGGTTTACGATAATGCCATGAAAACCAGCCAGTTGGGCGTGCCGGAATCCATGCTGCAAACCGCGGGCGCCGTCAGCGAGGCGGTGGTGCGGCATCTGGCCGAGGCGGCGCTCCAACGCGCCGGGGCGGATTGCGCCCTGGCCGTTTCCGGGATCGCCGGACCGGCCGGCGGCACGCCGGACAAGCCGGTGGGCACGATCTGGATCGCGCTGGGCGAGCGCTGCGGCGGCCGGATTGTCACGCAGGCGGAACGCTGGCTCTGGCCGGGCGAGCGCGCGCTGGTGCGCGACCGCGCGGCCAAAGCCGCCTTGAATATGCTGCGCTTGCGCCTGCTGGAAACTTGTCCGCCGCCATGAATTTTGTCTGCTGAGTCTCTTTCAAAAGTGTTCAGTGTTCAGTGTTCGGCACCAGAGATTTTATAGTAACGCAACACATTGATCTTGGCCGTTTGCAATTATTTTGAATTCTGACTTCTGAATCCTGAATTCATTCAAAACGTGAGTTTTGAAATATGCTCTGATGCATGCTTTGCGATTATTTGGCAGGCGATCAAAATGCACAATGCCAAGTGGATTGGTTCAATCGGGTTGGCAGCGGGTTTATGGCTGACGCTGGGCTCGGGCTTAAGCCGCGCCCAGGCGCTGGTCATCCCCGCCGCCGGGCTCCGCGCCGGGGGCAACCCGCCGGGGATGATCGGCGGCCCCGGAACGCCCATCGTCGGCTGGGAGGAAATCGCGGGCTTGCCGCTCGGCGAGCAATTTCTGGGGGCGGGAGTCTTGAGCGGCGCGGTCTATGCCGTGGGCGGGATGAATGCGACTTATTCCGCCCCGCTCTATACCAACGTCTTCCGGTATGACGGCGCCGCCTGGACGCCGGCGCCGGCGCTCCCCGGCGCCGCTTATACCCTGGCCGTGGCATGCTACAGCAATGCGCTGTATACCCTGGGCGGCTTTGCCGGCTCCGGCACCCGTACGAATGTTTACAAGTTCGATGGCGCCGGCTGGTCCGAGGTGGCGGGGTTGCCGGCCGGCCGGGGCGCCGGCGCGGCCGCGGTCTGGAATGACGCCTTGTATTATATCGGCGGCCGCAATACCGCCGGCGCCGCCCAGACGAATGTTTACCGCTATAACGGCGCAACCTGGAGCCAGGTGCGCGGCCTGCCCGCCCCGCGCGGCTGCCTGACCGCCAATGTCTGGAATGGCGCGCTGTATGCCGTCGGGGGCAGTGATGCGACGAACGTTTACCAATACGACGGCACGAACTGGACGGAAACGGCGGGCTTGCCGGTCATCATGGGCTATGCGGCTTCCGGCGTCCTGGACGACGGGCTCCATGTTTTCGGCGGGGAGAGCGGCGCCGGGCAGACCAATGTGTATCGGTTTGACGGCACGAACTGGACGGCGGTTCCCGGCCTGCCCACCGCGCGCTTTGGCGTGGGCGGCGCCGTCCTCAGCAACGTCTTGTATTCCATCGGCGGGTTCGTCAGCGGTGTCTCCACCAATGTGTACCGCTCCGTGCTGACCGATTACCTGGGCGTGACGCCGTCCAACGGCGCCATGGCCGGCGGGTATGAAGTCGTGATCACCGGGACCAACCTCTCCGATGGCGCCGATGTCACCAATGTCACATTGTGCGGCGTCACCGCCGCGGTTGCCCGGGTGCATGGCGGCACCCAGATCGTGGCGATCGCCGGCGCCGGCCCGCCCGGTTTGGGCGACGTGCGCGTGTTTTCCGCAAGTTTTGGAGAATCGGTCCGCACCAATGCTTTTACATATATGGGCGCGGACATGCTCTGCCTGGGAACCAATGGCGCGGCTATCCCGAATGCGGCGCACGCCGCGGCGGAGAATGGGACGGATTTCGGCGAGCTGCCCTGGGGCGGCGCCCGCACGAATTATCTGGTGATCACTAACTCCGGCAACCAGGATTTGACGATCAACGGGATCGGCGTGCATGGCGCCGGGGCCGCTGCGTTCAAGGTTGTGTCGCCGCCGGCGCTGGTGCCGCCCGGCGGCGCATCGAATTTCGCGGCGGTGTTCGCGCCGCCCGGTCCGGGTGCGTATCCGGCAGCCTTCGGCATCGCCAATAATTCATCCAATCCCTTGTATGTGATCTACCTGGCGGGCGTAGGTGTAAAACGTACGCAGACGTTATCGTTTTCAGCGGCAGATCACCTGGCGGTCACGGCTTCCGTGGCGTTGACGGCTTCGGCTTCATCCGGGTTGCCGGTAAGTTTTTCGGCGATGCCCCCCGGACGCATCACGGGCGGCAATATCCTCTCTTTCAACGGGACGGGCCAGGTGACTGTCGCGGCGGCGCAGGCCGGCAATGTCGATTGGCACGCCGCCGCGGCAACGCAAACAGTCCGGGTGACGCAGTATGGCCCATCCGCCGGCCGGCTGGCGGTGGAATTAACGCCGGCCGGCGGATCATGGACCATGGTCAGCGCGCCGGCCGCGTATGTCGGGCCCTGGTCGGGAATCGGGCGCCTGGCTGCCATCCCGGCGCCGCCGGGCGGCTACCGCGTCGCCTGGGGCGCCCTGGCCGGTTATGCGCCGCCCCTGCCGCATTCCGGCGAACTGGCGCCGGGCAGCGCGTTGGTGTTCACGGGAATATACTTGCAGGTTACGGATGATCTGGCGCCGCCGCCGGGCGTGTCGGCGACGGCCGGAGTCTATACGAATTTGGTGCGGGTTTCCTGGCAGGGCGTGCCTGGCGCCGCGATTTATGAAATACGCCGCCACACCGCGAACGATCCGGCCCGCTCAAGCTGGCTGGCGGAAGTGCCGGCGGGCGCCGGAGCGCAAGCTGATGATCCCACGCCTGCAACTTATGCTTACGATGACTACGACGTTTTGCCCAACGTTTCCAGCTACTACTGGGTGCGGGCGAAAACGGCGGCGCGCATCAGCCGGTTCAGCCGGGCCGGCATGGGCTATGCCCGGTTGGACCCCGGCGCCATGCAGGGCGTTTCAGACCTGGCGGCGGACGACCTGGTGTTTCTGCCGGTGAATCTCCAGCCCGATTCCGCCGCCGGCACAGTGTCGTTCCGACTGGCCAATTACGGGCCGGATGCCGTGAACGGCGCGGCGGTAGCGCTGGATTTCTACATGGGCGCGGCCGGCGGGGAGCTGCTGTGGATGGGCGGGGATCGCCGGAATTTCACGCTGGCGTCCGGCGCGGAAGAGTTGGTGGTGCTGGCCGCCGCCGCCCGGGGCGGCATAATCGCGCGCGGCGATCTGCCGCATGATTCCCCGTTAACCGTGCGCGTGCGGGTGCGCCACCTGACCGCCCGGCGCGATCCCAATCCGCTGAATGACACGGCCGCCGCCGCCGGAACGGCGCGCATCCGCGCGGCCGGCGCGAGTTCCAGAGGACGCGGATTGACGGATTACGACGGCGACGGCAAGTCGGATTTGGCGGTGCTGAGCGCCGATCGCAGCTTGTTCGTCTTCCTGGCGACCGGCGACCGGTTTGCGCAGATGCATTGGGAGGCTGGAGCCGCAGGCCCCGGTTTGTATCATGCGGCTCCCGGCGATTACGACGGCGACGGCATCCTGGACCTGGGACTGTTCGATGAGGCGGCCGGAATATTTTATGTGCGCTATTCCAGCACGGGGATGGCCGCATCGGCAACGCTGGGCGGGCCGGGTTGCCGCCCGGCCGTGGCGGATTACGACGGCGACGGCCGCAGCGATCCGGCCGTGTACCAGGCGGCGGAAGGTTATTGGACGGGTTGGTTGTCGGCGGAAAATTACTCGCAAAAGTATACCTATGCCGGCGGGCCGCGCTATGCGCCCGTGCCGGCGGATTACGATGGAGACGGGCTGGCCGATCCGGTGGCCTATTCCAGGGTCATCGGCGCCTGGGCGGGCCGGCTCTCCGGACTGGGATATCAGCCCGTCGCCTTGCTTTCCGGCGTGCCGGATGCGCAGGCCGTGCCGGGCGATTACGACGGGGACGGCCTGGCGGACCTGGCGCTATACCAGGCTGCCGGCGGACAATGGCTGGTGCGTCTCTCCAATCACGGCGCGTGGGATGTTTCCGCCGCGCTGGTCCTGGGCGGCCCCGGTTACGTTCCCGTGCCGGGCGATTACGACGGCGACGGTCTGTCCGATCCCGCGGTTTACAGCGCCGCGGCCGGCGGGGTTTGGCGGGGATTGTTGTCTGCGCAGGGATACGCTCCGGAAATTGAAGGCTATTTCGGCGGTATGGATTACGAGCCGATGTTTGAATAACCCCCATCGCCCGTCCAGGCGGGGCATGCCAAAGATAAATCTCCCTCGCCCTCGTACGCATATGTGCAACGAGAGGCGGAACGCCGCGCGGGGAGGAGCCGGGCCGGCTGATCTCCCGGCAGAGGAGCTAGCTCCGCAACGGCAATTGCACTTCCCGGCGGGTTTTCCACGACCGGTAAATGGCCAGGATCAATTCTACGGCCCGGCGTGCCTCCGGGCCGGGCACCATGGGCTCGGTGTTCCGGCGGATGGCGCGGCAAAAATCCCGCACTTGCAGCGTATGCCCGTCGGACGACAGCGCGGTGTGGTCGCTGGCCAATTTGCCGTAGGCGTCTCCGCCGGTTTTCCGCCGGTTGAATTTTTCGCCGAGGTTGACCGGCTGCGGCTCGTGCTTGCCCTTGATCAGGCGGGCGGTCCAGCATTTGACCGGGCCGTCCCCCAGGATAATCGAGCCGCGTTCGCCGTGGATCATCGTTTTGCAGCCCATGCCGGGCACCACGGAGGTGGTGCCGATGATATTGCCCAGGGCGCCGTTTTTGAAGCGGACGACGGAGACGGAGGTGTCCTCAACCTCAATCTGGCGCACCAGGCGGTCGGTGTAGGTGAAGACGCTCGCGGCATCGCCCATCAGCCAGAGCAGCAGGTCAATGCCATGCACGGCCTGGTTCATCAAGGCGCCGCCGCCGTCGAGTTTCCAGGTGCCGCGCCAGCCGGCGGAACGGAAATAGGCGGGGGACCGGTAGTATTTCTGGTGGCAGTCGCCCAGCACCAGCTTGCCCAGCAGGCCCCGCCGCAGCGCCTGCTTGGCGAGCAGGCTGTCGGTGTCGGTGCGTTTCTGGAAAATACAGCCCAGCTTGACGCCGGCCCGGTCGCAGGCTTCGATCATGCGGTCCATGCTGGCCAGCGTGATATCCAGGGGCTTTTCGCTGAGCACGTGCCGGCCGGCTTTGGCGGCGTCAATCGCGCCCTGGTGGTGCAGTCCGGAAGGCGTGCAGACGCTGACCGCCTGGATGCCGGGCTCCCGGCGCAGCATTTCACGGTGGCTGGTGTAGAAGCGGGCCTTGGATCCATGCTCGCGCAAAACCTTTTCGCGGCGCGGGTCAATATCGCAGACGGCAAGCAATTCCGCTTCCGGGGCGTTGTTGACGGCCTTGGCGTGATGCGGGCCGATGACCCCGTAACCGATGATTCCCCAGCCGATTTTTCCGCTCATGATTTCCCTTGCATGTGTTGTGATTGCCTTAAATCAGCGGCGGCGGGCCGCGGCCGGGACGGCCCGGCGGTGGTTGCCGCTCAGGCCGTATTGTACCGCCAGCCGGCGCGGCATGTAATGCGACCAAAAATAGTTTAAAATCAGGATATTGTCAACATCCCAGAAATACTGTTTTTTTACTTGCAAAGCCGGGGGGGATTGCATACAGTATTGGCAGTATTTCCGGGGGGAGTAGCTCAATTGGTTAGAGTCCCAGACTGTCGATCTGGTTGTTGCGGGTTCGAGTCCCGTCTCTCCCGCCACGGATTGCCGGTCCGACACCCATGCGCCCGCCCCAGCGCGCACGGCATCCGCCGGCAGCAAATACGGCGCTGGCAGCCTTGGCGCGCGTCTTTGACCGGTCGGATTTTTCTGCTGCAAGCCAGGCTTGGCGCTGCGCCGGCAGGCTGGCGCCGGCATTCATGGCGATGTAGCTCAGTTGGTAGAGCGGAGGACTCATAAGCCTTAGGTCCGGGGTTCGAATCCCCGCGTCGCCACCATATCGAATATGCTTGAGGTAGATTTGTGACCACCAAAGACAAGCCCGAATCCAACGGCAATAATCATCCCCTGATCAATCAGCTTGTGCAACTGCAGGAGCTGATTCTGGTGCATTCCGAGCAGGAAGCATCCATGTCCGATAAATATACTTCGCAGTTGGACAGCTCCATCAATGCCTTGCGCGCTTCCCTGCCGGATGAAACCCAGCAGCTCTTTCAGAAAATCGAAAAACGCGATGTGCTGGCGATCGTGCCGATTTCCAATAATGTCTGCTCGGGCTGCGGCCTCTCCCTGCCGGTCAGTTTGATTTATGCCGTGCGCGCGGGCGAAAAGCTCTTCCAGTGCCCCAATTGCGCGCGCATCCTGTATTATCCCGAGGTGCGCTCGCGGCGCATCAGCAAGAAGGCCGGCGGGCGCGCCATGCCGCGGCGCACCGGCATTGCCCGGTTCACCTCGCAGTCGCTGATGCTGCCGGAACTGCAATCCACGGAGCGCGACAAGGTCATCGAGGAAATGGCCATGCGCATGGAGTTGGAAGGCTTTGTGGATAACGGCGCCAAGCTGATTACCGCCGCCTTGGAACGCGAATCCATCATCAATACGGCCGTGGAGCATGGGCTGGCCTTCCCGCACGTGCGCGGGGTGGAAGGCGGCGGGTTGACCCTCGCGCTGGGAATCAACCGCAAGGGCGTGCGCTTCGATTCCGCCGGACGCGGCTTGACCCATATCGTCTTTTTTATCGTCATCCCCACCGCCGCCAGCGTGTTTTACCTGCGGCTGTTGTCCGGCTTGACCCAGACCTTCTTCAAAAAAGACGCGCGCGAAAAATTGCTGGCCGCGCAAACCCCGGACGAATTATGGAGCGTGCTGGTGAAAACCACGCGCTACACCATCAAGTAGCTTCCGCGCGGTTCAATCGAAGTAGATGTCCACCGTGTAGCTGTAGCTGTCGAACCAGCGCACGCGCATCACGGTGAGCTTGCCTTCCAGAATGTCCACGTCATCGCGATAGCTGCGGCTGCCGTGGCGTTCCTGGATGACCACGCGGTGCACCCCGGGATTCAGATCGTAAGCCTCGTAGTCATAGGTGCTCACCCGGTTGGATTCAATCCCGTTGATGAACACCTCCAGGCGGTCGCCGGTGTGGTTGTCCACGATCAGGCTTCCCAGGCCGGCCGGCGGCTTGTGGCTGAAGGAGTCGTCTTCGCAGCCGGCGGCCATGAAGGCCAGGGCGGCGGCGAGCATGGCCGCGGCGGCCTTTAAAATCCGGCCGGCGGCGGGTGGGGTGGCGCAGGTTTGCTTCATATGCGTGCTCCTGTCCGGGGTTGGCTGCCGTCCTCCCGCCGTCATGGCAGGTCTTTTTCAAGTTGGCGCAATTTTTCATCGGCGCCGAAAACCACCAGGGTATCGCCCAGTTCGATCATGTCGTCCGCGTTGGGGATGATGATCGTCTCCTGGGCGCCATCCGGCTGGCGGGCGCGGCGCAATACCAGAATGGTGACGCCGAAATCATGGCGGATATTGGACTCGGCGATAGTCTTGCCGATGAAACTCAACGGCGCGCTGATTTCCAGCACGCTGGCCCCGGCGGAAACCTCCATGTAATCCAGCACGGAAGGCGAAACCAGGGTGCGCGCCAGGCGGGTGGCCATGTCGCGGTCGGGGAAAATAATGCGGTCGGCGCCGACGCGTTTCAGCACCTTGCCGTGCACTTCGCCGGAAGCCTTGGCCACGACCCAGGGGATTTTCATCTCCTTCAAGGTGAGAGTGGCGAGAATGCTGCTTTCGAGGTCGGAACCGACGGCGACGACGGCAATGTCGCAATCCTGAAATCCGGCGGCTTCCAGGGCGCCTTCCTCGGTGGCGTCGCCTTCCATAGCCTTGGCCACGATGCCGGCCATGTCATCCACCACATCGCGGTCGCGGTCCAGCAGGATGACTTCCACGCCCCGCTCCGCCAGCGCCGATGCCAGGCTTGCCCCAAAACGGCCGCCGCCAACAATGCCGATTCTTTTCAAATTACACCTTTGCGTGCCGGTGGCCGCCGCGGCGGCGGCCGGATTTTTGCCGCATTATCGGGCTTTTGGACAATGATGGCCGGAACGGGCGCTGAAATCAAGTTAAAAGTCAGGTTAACCGCCGGCATTCCCAGGCGGCTGCCCCCGGCCTGATCCGCCGCCGGCAACCTTGATCGCTTATCCCACCATGACATCCTCTTCCGGGTGGCGCACCAGGAAGCGGACGCTTTTGATGCTTACCAGCATGGCAATGGTGAGCGGGCCGGCGCGGCCGATGAACATGCAGCCGGCCATCAAAGCCAGGCCGGCGCGGGAGAGCAGGGGGATGATGCCGGTGGAAAGACCGACGGTGCCGAAGGCCGAGACGGTGTCAAACATCAGAAAATCGGTGGAAAACACCCCCGTTTGGAGGCGGGCATGTTCGGTGAGCAGGAGCAGGCCGTAAAAACCGGTGAGGAGCAGGGCGCTGAGCATGAAAATCGCCAGGGCTTCCTTGGTGTTGCGGACGGACACGATCCGGTTCAACAACACCGAGTCCCGGCGGCCGCGGATCATGGTCATGGTGGCGGCCAGCAGGACGGCGGCGGTAGTGGTTTTAATGCCGCCGGCGGTGGAACCGGGCGATCCGCCGATGAACATCAGGACCATGTTAAGGAAACGCGTGGCCGGCCGGACCTCCGCCAGTTCCACCAGGTTAAAACCGGCCGTGCGCGCCGTAATCGAATGAAAAATCGCATCCATGATTTTGTCCGGCCAGGGGAGCGCGGCCAGGCTCTGCCGCCACTCCAGCGCCGCGAAGCCCAGGGCGCCGCCTGCCAGGAGCAGCGCGGAGGAAAGCAAAACGATTTTGGTGTGCAGCATCAGATGGCCGCGTTGCAGGCGGTTGCGCCGCCAGAATTGGTAGAGGCTGATATCGTAAAGCGCTATAAATCCCAGGCCGCCGATGACAATCAGCGCCGCCATCACCGCCAGGATGACCGGATCCTGGCGATAATTCGTCAAACTGTCATGAAACAGGCTGAAGCCGGCGTTGCAGTAGGCGCTGACGGCGTGGAAAATACCGTTGAAAACGGCGCGCGGGATGGATTGCGCATGCGCGGCGTAAAAACGCCAGGCGAGCGCCGCCGCGCCGCCGCCTTCCAAAAGCAGCGTGAACTGGATGGACCGGCGCAAAAGCATTCTGAGATTGCGCGCTTCGTCCAGGCGCAGCACGTCCATCAACGCCAACTCGCCCTGCATACTCATGTGCCGCCCGGCCAGACTCAGCAAAAAAGTGCCCAGCAACATGAATCCCATGCCGCCGGCCTGGATCAGGCACAGCAGGATGATTTGGCCGAAGATGGTGTAATGTTCCGGGACGATCACCACGGCGTGGCCGGTGACGCAGACGGCGCTGGTGGCCATGAAGAAAGCCGTCAGCGGATCGGGCAGCGATATGCCGCGGTTGGCCCAGGGCAGCATCAGGCATAACGTGCCCAGCAAGATCGCCAGCCCCATGGCTTTGACCACAAACCATTGCGGCTTCGCTCTTTCTTCTTGCTTTATGGCAGGCATGCTTCCTATAGTATTGCCTTTGACAGCCAATAGTCAAGGTTATCCGGCGATGTTGGAGGCGGTGCGCATAGTTCTAACCCGGCCGATTTACAGCGGCAATATCGGCGCAGTCTGCCGGGTGATGGCCAATATGGGGCTTTCCGACCTGGTGCTTGCGGGCGCCGGGATCGCCGATCCGGTGGAGGCCCGCAAGATGGCCTGCGGAGCCCGGGATGTCCTGGAAGCCTGCCGCCAGGTCGGCGATCTGGCCGCCGCCGTGGCCGATTGCACGCTGGTGATCGGCGCAACCGCCCGGGAAGGCTTGTACCGCCAGCATTGCCGGACGCCGCGGGAATGGGCGCCGGAAATTCTGGCGGCGGCCCAATCCGGGCGCGTGGCGCTGGTGTTTGGCCCGGAGGACAATGGCCTGAACAACAACGAGATTGCGCTTTGCACACGGCTCATGCGCATTCCTTCGTCGCCGGCGTATGCGTCGTTGAACCTCTCGCACGCGGTGATGATTTGCGCCTATGAGCTGTTCGTGGCGGCCGGCGTGTTTACGCTGCCGGCGGAGAAATCGGTCGAGGCGCTGTCCGCCAAGAAAGAGCGGATGTTTGCTTTGTGGGAGCGGATGCTGTTGAAAATCGGTTTCATGGAGCCGGTGATGGCGGCCCACATGATGCAGGGGGTGCGGCGGATTTTTACCCGCGGGCGCCTGTCGGACGACGATGTGCGGATTTTAATGGGCATTGCCCGGCAGGTGGAATGGTATGCCGACAAACGCAAACAATCCCGGGCGGCTCACGGCGCGGCAGACGGCGCCTGAAGCCGGCGCGCCGGCCGGCGCCGCCCGCCCGACACGCGCGGCGCCCCGGCGCCGGCGGATGCTGTGGCTGGCGCTGCTGCTGTTGCTCGCGGGGGCGGCGGGCTGGCCGGTGGCGCGCCGGCTTTTGACTTGGGATAATTTCGGAGTGGTGGAGCCCGGCTGGATCTACCGCAGCGGCCAATTACAGCCGTCCCAACTGGAAAAATTAATCGTCCGTTATCAAATTAAAACCATTATTAAAACCAATCTTCCCGAATTGCCGCTGCCCGCCATGGCGCGGGAACAAGCCGTCTGCGACCGGCATAATGTCAAGGTGGTGCGGTTGATCATGCCGGGCGATGGGCGCGGCGAATTTACGCAATACGACCAGGCGCTGACGTGGTTGCGCGACCGCCGGAATCTGCCGGCGCTGATCACCTGCGCGCGCGGCACCCACCGCACCGGCGCCGTTGTCGCCGCTTACCGGGTGCTGCTCCAGCACTGGCCGGTCCGCGCGGCGCTGGCGGAAATGGAACGCTACCGGTTTGACCCCGGCGGGCAGTACGGCGGCGGCGGGGAACATCCATTGCTGGCGCATTTGCGCGCCTATTTTAAGGAGCGGACCGCCCATGAACAATAAACCGCGGCTCGGAGTTTTCGGCGGCACTTTCAACCCGGTGCACCTGGGGCACTTGATCGCCGCCCAGGATGCCGCCGACGCCTTTGACCTGGCGCGGGTATTGTTTGTTCCCTGCGATCGCCCGCCGCATAAGCCGGCCCACCAGTTGGCGCCCGCCGCGCACCGGGCGGCCATGCTCGAGGCGGCGCTGGAAGGCAGCCTGTTTTTTGAAGTCTGCGATCTGGAAGTCCGCCGCGGCGGCACCAACTATTCCATTGACACCATCCGGGAATTGACCCGGCGCCACCCGGAGCATGAACTGTGCTTTATCATCGGCGCCGATACGCTGCTGGAATTGCACGCCTGGAAATCCATCGGCGAATTGCTGGAGCTGTGCACTTTCCTCACGCTGGCCCGGCCGGGATATGCCGTGACGCCGGCGCTGGCGGACCGGTTGCAATTGCCGGCGCCCTGGCCGGAGAAACTCCTGGCCAACCTGGCCACGGGCCACCAGGTGGACATCTCCGCTTCCGACATCCGTTACCGCGTGGCGGAAGGCCTGCGGATCACCTACCTCACACCCCCGGCGGTGGAAATGTACATCGCGGAGCATCGTTTGTATGACAATCAAAACTGCCGATGAAAATTCCGGCGCCCGCGCCCTGCTGGACTGGATCGCGGACGCGTTAGTGGAAAAACAAGGGCGCGAGATCATGGCCTTTGACGCGCGCAACCTTGCGGGCGTGACGGATTATTACCTGCTGGTCTCCGCGCTTTCCGCCCCGCACGTCAAGGCGTTGTTCAATGCCGTCCGGCTGGCGTTGAAGGCGCGCGGGGTGGCGTGCTACCGCAAGTCCGGCACGCCGGAGAGCGGTTGGATTGTCGCCGATTACCTGGACGTGGTGCTGCACATTTTCAACCGGGAAACGCGCGGCTATTATGCCCTGGAAGAATTATGGGCGGATGTTCCGCGGGTGGAGCTCAAATCAGCAGCCCCTCCAGCAGCATCAACTCCAGCTCCAACGGGCTGACCGTTCCGGTCAGCTCGTGCGCGCGCCGGATTTCCACTACGCTTTCCGTCAGGATCGTTTCAAGCAGCGGGTCGTCGTCCGCCGTCACGGCCGGCGCGGCCGCCAGGCCGGGCGGCGCCGGCGCGGCCGGCCGGTTGCCGTGCAGCAGCAGCCAGCCGGCGCCCGCGAGCAACACCGCCAGGATGGCGGCGGCTTGCAGCAGGCGCGGCCGCCAAAACACCGCGGCCTGGGCGGGCGCGGCGGCCGGCCGATGCGCGCGGATCATGGCCTGAATGCCGGCGATGGTAGCCGGAGCCGGCTGCGCGGCAGCCGGCTGATGGAGCCGGCTGATTTCAGCCAGATTGCGCTGGAAACCCCGGCAGTCTCCGCAAGCCTGGAGATGTCGTTCCAGGCGGCGCCGGCGCCATCTGCCCAATTCGCCGCTGGCTTCCAGCAAAATTAATTTCTGCCAGGTTTGACATTGCATGGCCTGCTCCTGTTTTTCGATTGCGTGTTGATATCGCCGGCCCGGCATGGCGGCCAGGGGCCTGGCCGCCCTACCCATGGAAACGCCCTTGCGCTCGTCCCCGGCATCCGGCAGAGGTTAATCGTCAAGTTTTAAGGTGCTCCTTAATTTTACCAGCGCGTACTGCATGCGCGCCAGGGCGGTGTTGATGGATACCCCCTGGACGGCGGCGATTTCCTTAAAAGACAGCCCGCCGTCCAGACGCAATTGGAAAACCTCGCGCTGTTCCGCCGGCAGGGCGCGCGCGGCCTCTTCCAGGCGGGCGCGCAAATCACGGTCCGCCACGCGGAAGTCCGGTCCCGGCGCGGCGTCCGGCAGGATGTCCTGCAGCGTGCCGCCGGCTTCGTTCGGCCGGTCCAGGCTGGCGATGTCGCGCCAGGCCCGCCGGCGGTCAATCATCAGGTTGCGGGCGATCCGGAACAGCCACGCGGAGAAACATTGGTCATGATAGCGGTCGATGTTTTTCACGATCCGCAGCCAGGTTTCCTGGTAGATATCCTCGGCTTCCTGACGGCTGGCAGTCGCCTTGCAGATAAAGCCGAACAGCCGTTGCTGGTAACGCTCCACAAGTTCCTCCATCGCCTCCGGGGCGCCGCGGCGGTAGCGCTGAATCAGCTGAAAATCAGTTTGATGGCTGGGGCCGCTCATGCCTTGTCACGCTCCCTAAGAGGTAAACGTTCCATCTGGAGTTTTATTGTTTGCGGCGGCGCCGCGCTCCGGCGCGCCGGCCTTATCCGCCGGCCAGGTTCCGCGCGGCTTGCCAGGCCCCCCCGGCGGCCTGCCGGATGGCGGTCCAGACGGTCTGGGCGTCCAGGGCCAGTTGCCTGGTCCAGACGGGCAGGGGCGCGCCTGAAAGCAGCGCGGTCAACAGCAACAATCCGAGGAGATTGCCGCAAAAAATCAAGCTGTAGGGGAAAATCCACCCGTAACCGCGCAGGTCGCTCTGGCGGCGGAAAAGCGCGTGCAACGTGAAGGTGTAATGGAAGCCCAGGCTGGCGCCGATCGCGCCCAGCCAGATCCAGCGCCCGGCGTCCGGGCCCCGGAACCAGGAGTAAATCCAGTAGGCCAGCAAAATCAGGACGGTGTAGAACGGGAAAAAATACGGCGCCAGGGCCACCAGGAAATTATGTTCGGAAAGTTTGACATAGCCGCCGGCGCGGGAAACGCGCAGGCCGCACAGCCGGGCGCCCATGGCCGCGCCCCACAAGGCATGCGTCATTTCATGGGCCAGGACGTAAATCCGCGCCGGCGCCGGGAGCAGCAGCGCCACTACCAGCCAGAGGCTGAATCCGCCGGCCAGCGCCAGGATGGCGCACGGGCCGCTGCCATCCGGCACGGACCACCAGTTCCCCAGCAGGATGCACCAGGCGCGGGCGATGACCGCCGCCGCCGGCAGCAGCCAGACTCCCAGCAATGAATATAACCAGCGCATGGATTTTGGGCCGCGGGCTTTAACCGCCTTCTGCGTAATCCAGCCCCGCATGCAAGGCGCGCAGGTTCACCGCCAGCAAGTCCGCCTGGCCGGCGCCGGCAAAGTTTTTGCGGATGGCTTGCTCCAGATCCGCGGTTTTAAACAAAGGCTTGTGCCGCAGGAACGCCCCCAGCATCACCAGGTTGGCGGCGCGCGGGTTGCCGGCCTTGTCGGCCAGGGCGCTGGCAGGGATGGCGATCAGCGTCTGGCCCGGCCGGGCGGCGACATGACAGAGCGAGCTGTTGATCAGCGCCAGGCCGCTGGGAGCCAGCCGGTTCAGGACTTCCGTTGCCCCGTGTTGATTCATCAGGATCAGAATGTCGGCGCGCTCGGCGCAAGGCGAGGCGATTTCACGGGCCGACAGGATGACCTCGCAATGCGAGGCGCCGCCGCGGACTTCGGCGCCGTAGGCCGGGAAAAACGTCACGTGCGGCACCTGGCCGGCGGCCACGCGGGCGATTAATTTGCCCAGCAGGATGATGCCCTGCCCGCCGGCGCCGGCAATGATGATGCGCTCAAGCATTTTGCACGACTCCCTCCTGGCGGAACACGCGCGCGGGAAAGGCGGCGCGCATTTTGTCGCGGACGAAACGCAGCGAATCGGCGGCGGACCGCCGGAAATAAGTCGGGCAGGGCGAGAGGATTTCGACGAAACTGTAGCCCTTGCCCTGGATTTGGGCGGTGAAGGCGGTGGTGAGGGCTTTTTGCATCTGCATCACCCCGCGCACGCCGTCCAGCGCCACGCGCTCGATGTAATAGGGGGCTTCCAGGGTATTCAGCAGTTCGCACATGCGCAGGTGATGGCCCATGGTGGCCGGATCGCGGCCGACGGGACAGGTGGCGGTCGTCTGGCCGGGCAGGGTGGTGGGGGCCATCTGCCCGCCGGTCATGCCATAGACGGTGTTGTTGACGAAGATGACGGTGATGTTTTCGCCGCGGTTGGCGGCATGCACGGTTTCCGTCAGCCCGATGGCGGCCAGGTCGCCGTCGCCCTGGTAGGAAAACACGATGCGGTCGGGCAGGGCGCGCTTGATGCCGGTGGCGACGGCGGCGGCGCGGCCGTGCGCCGCTTCGGAGATGTCGCAACGCAGGTAAAAATAGGCGAAGACGGCGCACCCCACCGGCGCAACGCCGACCGTGCGTTCGCGGATGCCCAGGTTGTCCAGCACCTGCGCCAGGCATTTGTGCGCGAAACTATGGCCGCAGCCGGCGCAATAATGCATCGGTTTGGCCGTCAGCGCGCCGGGCCGTCCGTAGAGGATTTTTTTTGAATTTTTATGCATGCTTACCGCTTCATGTGCCGGTGTGCACGGCCATGGCCGCGTCGAAGATTTCCGTCTCCGTCGGCACCCGTCCGCCGGGATACCCCTTGAAGTATACCGGCGCGCGCTGGCCGACAATCCGCTGCACATCCTCCAGCATTTGTCCGCAGTTCATCTCCACCACCAGAATGTTTTTCACCCGCTCGGCCAGGGCCAGGAGTTGTTTTTCCGGGAAAGGCCACAGGGTTATCGGGCGGAAAACCCCGACCTGGCCGCCGGCGGCGCGCGCGCGCGCCGCGACGCCGCGCGCCAGGCGCGCGCAGGTGCCCCAGGCCACCAACAGGGTCTGGCAATCGGCGGTGCTGGTTTCCATTGCCAGGCATTCGCGTTGGCGGATTTTCTGATAACAGGCTTGCAGCAGGTAGTTGTGGTTTTCCAGCTCGCCCTCGTTCACGAACAGCGAGCGGATGCAGTTCGGCGCCCGGCCGCGTGCGCCGGTGAGCGCCCAGTGCTTGTCGGGCACCTTGGGCGGCAGGCCGGCATGCAGCCGGATGGGTTCCATCATCTGGCCGATGCGTCCGTCCGCCAGCACCATCACCGGCAGCCGGTAACGGTCGGCCAGTTGAAAGGCCTGGATGGTCAAGTCATGCATTTCCTGCACGGAGGCGGGGGCCAGCACGATCAGGCGATAGTCCCCGTGGCCGCCGCCCTTGACCGCCTGGAAATAGTCGCCCTGCGACGGGTCAATGCTGCCCAGCCCCGGCCCGCCCCGCTGCACGTTCACCACCACCGCCGGCAGGCGCGCGCCCGCCATGTAAGACAGGCCTTCCTGCATCAGGCTGATCCCCGGCGAGGAGGAGGTGGTCATGGCCCGCGCGCCGGCGGCCGCGGCGCCGAACACCATGCTGATCGCCGCCAGCTCGCTCTCGGACTGGATGAAGACGCGCCCGTGCGCCGGCATCCGCGCCGACATGTAGGCCGTCAATTCGTTTTGCGGGGTGATGGGGTAGCCGAAGTAACATTGGCACCCGGCGCGGATGGCGCCTTCCCCCACGGCTTCATTGCCGGTCATCAGCCGCAGCGCCTTGGCCGGCGCGGCGCTTTTTTTTCTGGGAGGTGTTTTTTTCAATTTGTTCGATTTCTATGGCCGCATCCGGACAGATAATGGCGCATTGCCGGCAGCCGATGCAGGTCCCGCCATGGATGAATTGCGCCACCGGCTGCCCCTGTTGGTTGTAGGCGTGGGCCAGGCTCAGCGACTTGCGGGGGCAAACCTCGATGCATAATCCGCAACCCTTGCAATAAATTTTGCTGATGGTGACTTTAAAGGCCATGCCGGCAACCGTAAATTCAAAAGACCCGATTGACTTTATCTAAAACATCCGGATAATCATGGCATTGCCGCGGTAAATTGTCCAGAAATTTCGGCGCGGAGTTTGGTCTTGTGTTTTTTTGCGGAAATCAATACGATTTCCCGACGCACGCTACTTGGCGTGTTCACCCGACTAAGCATGGAGGAAAAGTCATGGCGCGTATTTTTAATTTTAACGCCGGTCCCGCCACCCTGCCCCTGGAAGTCCTGGAAGAGGCCCAACGCGATTTGCTGGATTTTCAGGGCACCGGCATGTCGCTGATCGAGAGCAGTCACCGCGGCAAGGCTTACGATGCCGTCCATGCCGAGGCCGTCGCCAATTACCGCCAACTGTTGCATTGCCCCGAAGATTATGCCGTGCTGTTCCTCCCCGGCGGCGCCAGCATGCAGTTTGCCATGCTGCCGCTGAACCTCCTGCCGGCCGGCCAGACCGCCGATTACATTAATTCGGGCGCCTGGGCGTCGAAAGCGATCAAGGAAGCCAAGCTGGTCGGGAAGGTCAACATCGCCGCCGACACCGGCAAGGCCCAGCCCGCGCGCCTGCCGGCGGCGGGCGAATTGCAACTGACGCCGGGCGCCGCCTATGTGCATCTGACGTCCAACGAAACCATTGCCGGCACGCAATGGAAAACCTTTCCGCAAACCGCCGCGCCGTTGGTGGCGGACATGTCGTCCGACATCCTTTCCCGGCCGTTCGACATCCGGCAATTCGGCATGATTTACGCCGGCGCCCAGAAAAACATCGGCCCGTCCGGCATCGCCCTGGTGGCGCTGCGCAAGGATCTGGCGGCGCGCGCGCCGGCCAACCTCCCGGTGATGCTGCGCTATCAGACCCATATCGAGGAAAATTCGCTTTACAACACCCCGCCCACCTTCAGCATCTACCTGATGATGCTGGTGTCGCGCTGGCTGCTGAAAAACGGCCCGGAGACGGTTTACCGCCGCAATCGCGAAAAGGCGGATAAGATTTATGCCGCCATCGACGCCACGGAGTTTTACCGCGGGACGGCCGTCCGGGAGTTTCGCTCGGACATGAACATTACCTTCCGTTTGCCCAGCGAGCCGCTGGAGGAGCAGTTCGTCAAGGAAGCCTCCCGGCAGGGCATGTCCGGACTGAAGGGACATCGGTCGGTAGGCGGCGTCCGGGCTTCGGTTTACAATGCCCTGCCCATGGAAGGCGCCCAGGCGCTGGCGGACTTCATGCGCGAATTTGCGCGCAAAAACGGGTAAACACCGGAACCAATTTCAAAACTCGCGTTTTAAAGGAATTCAGAATTCAGGCGTCAGAATTCAGAATAAAACGGAGCGATATAATGCGCAGCGTGCCATATTCACATCTCGCGGGCATAGCGCTGCTGGCTGGCGCGGCGGCTTTCCTGGCCGGCTGCGCCACCACCAAGGCCGTGCGCGAAACGCGGCCGGTGGAATACGTGGTGATGGTCCGCGCCGACCTTCCCTGGCAGAACAGCGGCATTACGGTGCGCGAGGGCGAGGTGCTGCATTGCCTGGCGGAGGGCAAGTGGAGCGATGATTTTGGCGTTTACGGCCCGGCGGGCGATCCGGAACACCCGCGCGATAATTTCGGCGTGAATGCCCCGGGGAACGGTTTGCTGTTGCGCCTCAGCGGGCAGACCAACCGGGTCTATTTTATCGGCGCCCAGGCCGATATAGTGGCCGAGCGCTCCGGGCATGTTTACCTGCGGGGCAATGCCGCCCTCGCGCCGGGCGCCCGGGGACAGCTCAAGGTCACCCTCATGCCCGCCCCGGATGCCGACGGCGACGGCCTGTCGGATTACGAGGAAATCCAGCTCTGGCGCACCGATCCGCGCCGGCGCGATAGCAACGGCGCCGGGTTCGGCGACGCCGCCATCGTCAGCGACCGGCGCAGCCGCCCCGGCGGCGGCGTCTTGAAGCCCGCGGTCAATTGATTGCGTCCCGCGGCTGCCGCCGCCCTGTAAAACCAGCCGGCCTTTGATTTAATTTGCAATTGCCGGGCGTGCCGTGCTAACATGTCCACTCTTTTACACGCAACTGTTGGAGGGGAAATGAAGAAAACCTATAAAATCGCGGTATTGCCCGGCGATGGCACCGGCACGGAAGTGGTCAACGAAGGCGTCAAGGTCTTGAAAGCCGCTGCCGCCCGCTTCAATTTCGGACTGGATTTGCATGCTTACGATCTGGGCGGCGCGCGTTACCTGGCTACCGGCGAGACCGTACCGGATTCCGTGCTGGCGGAATTGCGCAAGTATGACGCGATTTTCCTGGGAGCCATCGGCCATCCGGACGTCAAACCCGGCATCCTGGAAAAGGGCATCCTGCTCCGCCTGCGTTTCGAACTCGATCAATACATCAACCTGCGCCCGGTAAAGTTGTATCCCGGCGTGGATTCCCCTTTGAAAAACAAGGGGCCGGCGGAAATCGATTACGTGGTCGTGCGCGAAAACACCGGCGGGTTGTACACCGGCGTGGGCGGCATCTCGATGAAGGGCACGCCCCAGGAAGTGGCGGTGCAAAACATGGTCTATTCCCGGTTCCAGGTGGACCGCTGCCTCAAGTATGCCTTTGAATACGCCCGGCGGCGCAACAAGCGCAAAACCCTCGCCCTGTGCGGCAAGACCAATGTTTTGACCTACGTGTTCGACCTGTGGGAACGGGCCTTCCATGAAATGGGAGCAAGCGATTTCAGCGATATCAAGCGCGAGTATTTCCACGTGGACGCCACCTGCATGTGGATGGTGAAGAATCCGGAGTGGTTCGATGTGATTGTCACCGAAAACATGTTCGGCGACATCATTACCGACTTGGGCGCCATCACCCAGGGCGGCATGGGCATTGCCGCCGGCGGCAACATCAATCCCGAGGGGGTGAGCATGTTCGAGCCCATCGGCGGGTCCGCGCCCAAATATACCGGCCAAAACGTCATCAACCCGCTGGCGGCGATTTGCGCCGGCGCCATGATGCTGGCCGAATTGGGCGAAATGGACGCGAGCCAGGCGATCGAAAAGTCGGTGATGCAGGTCACCGCCCATAAAATCAAAAACCTGGGCGCCGGTAAAATGGGGTATTCCACCACCCAGGTGGGCGACATGGTGGCACAGGGCGTGGCGGGTTAGGATGGGTGCAAGATGAAACAATATCGTGTAGGCGTGGTCGGTATCGGCGCGGTCGGGACGGAGATGGTGCGGGTGCTGCGGCAGCGTAAATTTCCGGCCGCCGAAATCCGGATCATCGCGCGGACCGCGCGCACCGAGGTGATTGACGGCGAAAACTACTCCGTGGCGGCCGCCGCGCCCGACGCTTTCGACGGGTTGGATTTCGCTTTCTTTGCCGGGACGGAAGGCGCCAAGGGCGCCTCGCAGCAGTTTGGCTGGCCGGCGGTGGAAAAGGGCGTGGTGGTGATCGACAATGGCGACGATTACCGCATGGACTCCCGCGTGCCGCTGGTGATCCCGGAGATCAATGCCGCGGCCCTGGCCAAGCACCAGGGGTTGATCGCCAATCCGAATTGCAGCACCATCATTGCGTTGATGGCGGTGGCCCCGTTGTACCGCGCCGCCCGTGTCCGCCGCTTCATCGCCAGCACTTACCAGGCGGTTTCCGGCACCGGCCGGCAGGCGCTGGAGGAATTGGAGCAGCAAGCCCGGGATTATGCCGCCGGCCAGCCCTTGCGGCATGCGGTCTATCCGCACCAGATCGCCTTCAACCTGATTCCCAAGATCGGCGGGGTCAAGCCGGGCTGCGCCGGGCAGACCAGCGAAGAAGTCAAAATGCTCAACGAGAGCCGCAAAATCCTGGGCGACAAGAAATTGCGCGTCAGCGCCACCTGTGTGCGCGTGCCGGTGATGAACGGCCACTGCGAGGCCTTGAACCTGGAGTTTGACCGCCCGATGGAACCGGAGGAGGCGCGGGAAATCCTGTCCAAAGCGCCGGGCGTGGTCCTGGCGGATGATTTGGAGCGCGACGATTACCCCATGCCCATCCGGGCGGCGGGCCAGGATAATGTCCTCGTCGGCCGCATCCGGCGCGACGACAGCGTGAAAAACGGGTTGGCCCTGTTTGTCTCCGGCGACAACATCCGCAAGGGCGCCGCGACCAATGCCGTGCAGATTGCCGAGCAACTGATCCAGCCGTGACGGGTTATTCGGTGAAAATGGGCAACGCCGGGGCGCCTTCCCAGTTCTGCGGGGTGTTCCACGGCATGGAATTGTCCGAGGTGTCGGTGGTGGCGCAGCCGCCCAGCAATCCCGCCGCCAGCAGCAACAAGATGGCGCATACCAGGCGGGCGTTGTCTTGCAGGACTTGCATGTTTATAACATGATGTTGTCGCCCTCGCGCGGCGCGAGTTTCTGCCAGTCAACCAGGATTTCGGCGATGGCCATGTTTTCCACCACGCTTTCCACGCGCACCTTGCCCACCAGTTGATCGGCCCGGTGAACCAGGAATTCCAGCTTGGGGGCGATGGGCGTCATGTTATCCTTGTCGAATCCCAGCACCACGAAATTCCATTCGGGATTGGCGAAGAGCACCACCCCCAACTGGCCCTGGGACAACTGGGCCTTGCTGGCCTCGGGGTTGGCGCGCGCTTCCAGGTCGGTCACCTTCTGTTGCAGCCCGGCGATTTGATCCTGGAGACTGCGCTTCTGGATTTCCAGGTCGTCAATCGCCACTTTCAGCGTGTCCACGCGTCCGTTCAACTCTTTTTCGGAGCGCTCCATGGCGCGGATCGTGTTGTCGCGCTCGGCCACGGAGGCTTGCAGCCCGGTAATGCTTTCATCGCGCTCCTGAATGGTGGTGCGCGCGCCGGCCAGGTCGCTTTTCGTGGCGCGCAGGTCTTCCGTGGTCTGCGCCAGCGTATCCTTGGTCTCCCCCAGGACGCGGCGGGTATCGTTCAGGCGCGCCAACTGGTTCTGGGCGGCGACCGTGAGCTGGCTGAGCGGGGCGTCCATGGGGGCGGGGCCGCCGGCGGGATTTTTAAAGGCTTTGAGCTGGTCCTCGGCGATCACGACAAATGCCGGATTGTCATCGCTTTGCTCAACGGTGGCGGCAATCTGCCGCACGGCGGTTTCCAGTTTCTGGGTGCGGCCCTTCAGCTCCTCGCGCTGCGGAAACAGGCGGATGCCGAACCATAACGCGGCCGCGCTGGCCAGCAACAACAAGATCAATACGAGTTTTAAAAAGGTTTGCATAAATTCCACGCCTCCGTCCCGGTCCATGGACCCCCATCCAACTGGCATTCACATTGTATCAACTTGCGGCCGGGATACAACGATTATTTTACGCACAGGAAAAATTTGTCCGGCGGCTGGCGCTCGCCTCCCGGGGCCGCGCAAAACCGCCCGTCAATCCGGACGTTCCACGATCCGGATGGACTTGATGCGCACGTCGCCCTGGCCGGTATAATATACCCGCGGTTCGATGCTGAAAAAATCGTCCGCCTCGAAATCCAGTGCCTGCGCGCCTTGCGCGCCGGCCGGGACCGTGCGTTCGGCCAGCACCCGGCGGCCGCTGTCGGCGCTGACATCCAGCACCGCCGGCGGGCCGCCGCCGCCGGCTTCCATTTCGAAGAGCGCGGTGAAGCGGCCGGGGAAAACGTACCGGTAGTTGCCGAAAACCAGCTTGCCCTTGCGGTCGCGGCCGGCGCGGGCCACGCGCTCTGTCGGGGCGTCATCCGCGGCCCGGACGTCCGTGCCGGTCTGCCGGTGCGCCCGGGCCGGGCTGATGGACACCGCGTAGGGTTCGTTGCGGTCCATGGGCCGCAACTCCGGCGGGGCGCCGCCGGCCAGCCGGAACGGCCGGCGGTTTTTAAAATAACGGACTGCCGCCACTTCGGCGCCATCCGCGGCCAGCATGACCAGCGGCGCGCTGTTCAAGCCGTGCGGGTTGGCGGTGGCGAAGTCCAGGGGGTGATCGCCCTGCCAGCCTTGGTTGACCATGAACACCAGCGCATCCGCCGGCGCGCGCGCAATCGTCGCCAGCAATGCCCGGCGCGGTTCGATCGTTTCCCGCAAAGCGTGCGCCGCCTTCAAACTGAAACGGACCGGTCCGGCCAGCACCGCCAACGCCAGCGCCAGGACGGTCCAGCGGCGGATGGCCGGGGTCCGGGCCGACATACCCCACAACCGGCCGGCGCCCGCGGCCGCGCCGGCGATAATGAACGGCAGGATTTCGAAATAATACCCCGGCCCGGTTTCGTGCGGGCCGCGATGGAAAAAGAAAAGATAACCCGCCGGCACGGCGATCACCGGGCCGGCCAGGATCAGCCAGCGGCTTCGCGGCCGGCCGGCCAGCAGCAGGCCGGCCCATAAGAGCAATCCGCCCGGGAATCCCCAGAGCCAGCCATCCGCCAGACGCAGGTTGTTTTGTAATATCTTCCATCCCTTGGCCAGGGTGTGCAGGCCGTAATGGCGCTGGCCGAAACCCAGCGCCTCCAGCGGCTCGTAATACAGGTAGGTCATCTTGAACGGGTTGCCCAGGATAAGGTGATTGTAAAACAGCAGGGCCGCCGCGCCGGCCGCGGCGCCGCCGGCAAATAATGCCGCCCCGCGCAAGGTGCGCTCGTCGCGCCGGACAGCCAGCGTCCACAGCGCGTCCACCCCGAACGGCAGCGCCATCAGCAGCGCCGTATAAGTGCGGTTGACGCATAAAAATCCCCAGGCCAGCCCGGCCAGCAAGGCCGCGCCGGGCCGGCCGGACCGCCGCCACCAGAGGTGGCAAACCAGCAGGCCGGCGACCGCGAGAAGTCCGCTGGTATGACTGAGCAGCGTGGCAAAGGTGAATAAAAACCAGGGGCTGATCAACAACAGGACTCCGGCAAACATTCCGGCGGTTGCCGGGGCGCCGGCTGCGGCCGGGGTGCCGGCTGCGGCCGGGGTGCCGGCTGCGGCCGGGGCGGCGGCCAGGGCGGCGGCCAGGGCGATGAGCAACAGCGCCAGGCCGGCGCCAAAAAACACGCTGAAGTAAGGACTGCCCGCCCAGGCCCCGGGCAGCAGGAACAAAGCATGGCCGGGCGGGTAGCGGGAAACCCAGCCGGTTGCGCGCTCCATGATATTCATCTTATGGGAGAGCAGGGGCGCGAAGGGGGGGCAGGGCCGGCTGAACCCGCCTTCCAGAAAAGTGTTGACCTGGAAAATATAACTCTGCTCGTCGGTGGTCAGGGGTGTGCGGCATAGAACGCGGTTGGCGAGTTGCTGGACAACGATCCCGGCCGCCGCGGCCAGGGCCAGGAGCGCCAGTCCGCAAATGATTTTTTTTAGTTGCGGATTCAAAGCCGATCGTTATCCTGCCTGTTGAATTCTGCCCCCGAATACTGCCCCCCGCGAACACTGACCACCGAACACTCCGCCGAGTCATGCCCCCTTCAGCCACCCCCGCCCGCAATACCAGCGCGCGGTTTCCACCAGGCCGTCGGCATCGGGATGGCGCGGCTGATAGCCCAGGCGCTCGCGCAGTTTGGCGGTGTTGAACGAGCGGTCCTTGGTGAAAAACGCCAGCCGGCGCCGGTGGATCGGCGGCTCGATCCCCAACCGCCGGCAAACCGCCTCGCAGAGATCGGCGGCCCAGAAGAACGGCGCCGCGGGCAGGCGGATCACCCGCAGGTTGCGGCCCAGTGCCCGCGCCACGATCCGCGCCATCCGCTCCAGGGTGATGCATTCGGGATTGCCGCAGATGAAGACTTCGCCCAGGGCCGCCGGATGGGTGGCGGCCAGGACGATGACATTGGTCAGGTCGTCCACATGGATCAGGTGGTAAAGCCCGGGGCTGTGGCCGAGCATGATCATCCACGGCCGCGCCGCCATCCGGAAGAATTTCAGCAGGCGGGTGTCGCCCGGGCCGTAAATGGCCGCCGGACGGATGACGGTGAAGGGCAGGTTGTTGGCGCGGGCAAAATCAATCAGCCAGGTTTCCGCCTCCGCCTTGGTGCGCTGGTAAATGTCGCCGGGATGCATGGGCGTGGTTTCATCCGCCGGGGGATGTTCGATGTGGCCCAGGACGCCCACGGTGGAGACATGGATGAAACGCTGGAAGCCGGGATTGCGCAGCGCGGCCCGGGCCAGTAGTTGGGTGCTGGTGACATGCACCCTGGTGTACATTTCATCCTGGTAGCGTGCTTCGCGGAAGGCGGCCGCCACATGGAAGATGTAGCTTACATCCCGGGCGGCGGCTTCCACCACCGCCGGATCATAGACGTCGCCGCGGAACCACGTGATGGGCAAGTCGCGGAATTGTTCAAGATTGGACGAGGCGCGGGCGATGGCCCGTACAGCCAGGCCGGCATTGACCAGCTTGCGGGTCAGCACCGCGCCGGTAAACCCCGTGGCGCCGGTTACGAGCACGGAGGCGCCCGCGGGTATGGCGCAGGGCGGCGAAGCCTTGCTGAAGAGCGGTGTAAAAACCTTTTCGGCATTCCGCTCCATGTGGAGAATTATCGGGGAGCCGAAAAGGCGGGTCAAACCGATGCTCCCCGGCAGCCATTCCAGGGCCCGGGAAAGCCCGCGGCATTGCAAAATACGGTGCAGCACCATCGGCCAGAAAAACTGGCCGGCGCGGCGGCGCGGGCGGAATGCGGCGCGGGCAAAGGCGGCGGCGATTTCCGCGTGGCGGAACAGCCGGAAAGTGCGGGTGTTGCCCTCCAGCTTGCGCTTGGCGGGAAACAGCCACTCGGCCAGGCAGTTCAGGCTCTGGCTGGTAGGGTAGTCCACCACCGCCGCGGTTTGCGCCACCCGGCATAATTCTGCAATCAGCGCCGGCCAGCGCTCCCCGCAATGCATCAGCAGCCGCACGCACACCACCGCCGCGAATTCGCGGTCGGCGAAAGGCAGCGCCAGGGGGTCGGCCCGCAGAAATTCGCATTGCCCGGCGCGCACGAGTCCGTCTATCCGCCGGCGGCAGGATGGATCGCTGCCGGTAACGGTCACCCGGTATCCCGCCCGGACGAGCGCCCCGGCCAGTTGGCCGTGGCCGCCGCCCACCTCCAGCACGGCGCTGCCGCGCGGGAGGGAAGCCAGGCATTTTAAGACCAGGCGTTCCTGGACCTGGAGCATCCAGGCGCCGCTGGGGCCGGCGAACCGCGCGGCATAGCCGTCCGAGGCGGTTTCAATGTCGGCGTCAAGGCGGGGCGGATTGGTTTGAGTGGCGTCCATAAAGGTCACAAGGCATCCAGTAACTGGCGCACTTCCGCGGCCAGGTCGCGGGCCGCTTCCCGCCGCATGCGGGCGCGCTGCGCAGCCAGGACGGTCTGGCGCAACGGCTCGTCCGTCAGGACGCGGTGCATCAAGGCCGCCAGTTCGGGCGCCGATAAATCCGCGTATAGCACGCCGGCGCCGTCCAGCGCTTCGGGCATGCCGCCGGCACGGCGCGCCAGCACCGGCACGTCGGCATGCATGGCTTCCAGCAGCGGCAGGCAGTAGCCCTCGTGGGCGCTGGGGCAGACATACAGGTCCGCCACCCGGTAATAGGCCGCCAGGCCGGCGGCGGCGGCAAAGCCTTCGAAGCAGACGTTCGGCAGGTCCAGGTCTCCCGCCAGCATGCGCAGCATGGTGCAATAGCGCGGAGCGCTGCGGTTGGATCCGACAAGCAACAGGCGGCTGAACGGGTTCAGCGCCTTGTGATACCAGGCGAAGGCCTGGATCAAATCTTCCACGCGCTTGTTGGGGGCGATCCGGCCCACGAAGAGGATGTTTTTCAGCCGGTTGCGCGGCCCGGAGAATTTCCGCATGATCAACGGCTCCGGGGCGGCATCCAGGGGGGCGGGGTCGAAAATCAACGGCAACACCCGCACGTTTGCAATGCCCAGCGCCGCCAATTCGGCGGCATTGAACCGGGATACCGTCCACACCGCCGCCGCGCCGCGCGCCGTTGCCGGCAGCCGCGCGCGCGCCTCCTCCAGGCGCGCGCGGAGGCCGTCGTCATAGCCGTCAAAATAATCGGCCGGCGTGATGTTGTGGTAAACCAGGATGCGGGCGGCGGGGCTGGCGAGGAAAACCTCCGCCGCCGGCGAGGCGATGCCGTAGTGGTGCAGGCAGATATCCTCCGGCGCGCCGCGGTATTCCGCCAGCGGCCGGCAATCCGCGCGTAAAGACGGCGAAACGCAGCGCATGTCGGCGTAAATCTCCGCGGGATGGCCCCCGTCCCGGAAAATCCTGCGCAGACAGACGGCCATGTGCGAAATGGCGTCGCCATCGGCATACCCGGCCAGTAACTGGTCAATGCGTTTTTTTTGCATGTTATGTTGTTTGACGCTTTGAACTAACGCCGGTCCGCTGCCAGGCGCTGTTCCAGTTTTTCCACCCGCGCGCGCAACTCGTCCGTCTCCCGGCAACGCAACTGCCATTCGTTTTCCAGCGCCTGGGTGAACAGGCCGTTGATCAGGTTCTGTCGGAACGCGATCCGGTCGTGCTGGTAGCGCAGCAGCTTCCAGAGCAGGCGTTTGACGCGCTGTAAACACCCGCCGGCCGCGCCCGGCCGGCGGGGGATTTCAAAATCCAGCGTATCCACGGCGTCCCGGTAGCGCAGCAGCCGCAGAAAATTCGCGTGGTACCCGGCGTCGGAGTCCGCGCCGGCCAGGGCCGGCGCGCCGATTTCCGGGGAAACCGCGCTGGGTTGCCGGCGGCTGCGCCGCAGGCAGTCAGCCGCCTGGCGCACCTGTTCCGCCAGGTCCGGGCGGTCCTGTCCGGCAACGCTGATAGCCATGTTCAATGCCTCCCGATGCGGGCGCATAAACGCACAAACGGATTCTTGCGCGTTTGCGCATGATCCAGGGCGCTGATGAGGATGAAGCCCAGCAGGCAGAGCGCGAGCGCCTCCCAGAAGACGGCGCCCGTAAAATCCGGCATGACGTTGATTTCACGGATGGGGACGGCCTGCCCGTGCCGGTCAACGATGGTTTCGAGCACTTCCTTGAACGGCCAGATTTTACGCAGCGAGCCCAGCATGAATCCCGTCAACAGCGCGATCGTGGCCTGGTGGTAATGGCGCAGGAGCCAGCTCAGGAAGCGGACGAACCCGATGATGCCCGCCGCGATGCCCGCCGCCACCGGCAACAATCCCAGGATGTCCAGGGTTTTGATCTGCTCCAGGACGTAATTGTATTGCCCCATGATCAGCAGGATGAACGAGCCGGAAATGCCGGGCAGGATCATCGCGATCACCGCCACCACGCCGCTGGCGAATAAAATCAAGGGGGTATGCGGCATTTCCCGCGGCACCATCCCGATCAAGATCCAGGCCAGGACCGTGCCCAGCAGGAGCGCTGCAAGCGTGCCGACCCCCCAGCGCAGTTCGACGCTGATGGAAACGATGGAGGCCAGGATCAGGCCGAAGAAAAAAGCATACAACAAGACGGTTTGATACGTCAGCAGCCAACTGATCAGGCCGGCCAGGGCAAAGATTGCCAGCGCCAGGCCGGCGCCCAGCGGCAGCAGGAACCGCCAGGGCACATGGTCGAGCGCCGCGCGGAACCGGCCGCGCAACAGTAATTGCGCCAAACGCAGGTCGAAAGTCTTGATGGCATCGAGCAATTCCTCGTAAATGCCCATGATGAACGCCATTGTGCCGCCGGAGACGCCCGGGATGACATTGGCCGCGCCGGTCACCAGGCCGGCAAAAACCAGGTAAGCGTAATTTTTCCAGGTCCGCGCGCGTTTCCGTTCCGGTTCCAACTGGCTCATAATGTATAATTCATCCTTTTAATGTTTTCAACATGCCGGCGGCAGTTTATAATGTCTTCCATGCAAACGCAAAACAAAATCATCGGCCGGCCCCGCCGGCCACGGCTGCGTCATGCTTGCGGCTCACCAGGGACGGTTCGCCCCACCAAAGGCAAATATGGCCAAAATGGTGGGGCGAGGCGCCCCGGCCGAGCCGTCTTTTCCGAGTTTGACGCAGCCCTGCCGCGCCGGCCGGCGGCGTGCCATGCCGCGCGTCTCTACACCGCCCCGACCACGGCGCTCCTGTGCCAGACATTGCTGGCGGCGGAAAACACCGCCGTGACCCTGCCGTCCAAGGGCGCGCGCTGGGCGCGCCTGACGGTGTTTTGCCCGTCGCCCGCGGCGGCGCGCCGGCTGGCGGCCCGGCTGCGCGGCTGGCTGGACGGCCTGCCGGGACCGGCCGGGCGCGTGCAGTGCGTCCGCCTGCCGGCGGCCGATTGGCGGGAAAACTGGAAACGCTTTTTTCCGGCGCGCCGGGTGTCGCCGCGGCTGGTGGTCCGGCCGCCCTGGCGCAGTTTTCCGGCGCGGCCGGGCGATTGTGTGATCGAATTGAATCCGGGCTTGAGTTTCGGCACCGGCCTGCATCCCACGACGCGCGGCTGTCTGCGCCTGCTGGACGAATTTGACGCCGCCGCGCCGGGCGGCTCTTTTCTGGATATCGGCTGCGGATCGGGCATCCTGGCGATTGCCGCCGCGCGCCTGGGTTGCCGGCCGGTGCTGGCGCTGGATCATGACCCGCAGGCCGTGCGCGCCGCCCGGCAAAACCGCCAGGCCAACGGGCTGGACCGCCGGATTGTCATCCGGCGGGCCGATGTCCGGCGGTTGGACAACTTCCCGGCCTGCGATCTGGTGGCCGCCAACCTGCTGGCGGGATTGCTGATTGAAGCCGCCCCGCAAATCAGCCGCCTGGCGGCGCGGCATTTGATTGTTGCCGGGATTTTACGCCCGCAATACGCCGCGGTGCGCCGCGCCTACCAGCGGCAGGGATTCCGCGAAATCCGCGCCATCCCCGATGGCGAATGGCAGACCGGCGGATTCGTCCGCCGGTAGGGGAAATTTGTTTTGCGCCAGGCCGGCAAAAATGACATAATTACCGAACCCCGAACCACCGAACCACTGAACCCCGAACCACCGAACCACTGAACCCCGAACCACCGAACCACTGAACCCCGAACCACCGAACCACTGAACCCTGAACCACGAACCACTGAACCCTGAACCCTGAACCCCGAACCCCGAACACCGAACCCCGAACCCCGAACCACCGAACCCCGAACCACTGAACCACCGAACCCCTAAAACCGAACCCCGAACACCGAACACTGAACACCGAACACTGAACCCCGAACACTGAACCCCGAACCCCGAACCACCGAACACTGAACACGTTGTCGAGAGATTGGATTAAGACGCATGCCTGCATCAGGGCCCAATCCGGATATGATTGACTGCCGGCGCATGCCGGACGGGACGCTGGCGGTGCGGCTCGCCGGCCCTTGGTTATGCGCGGCCGGCCTGCCGGCCGTCGAACCCGTCCGCCGGGCGCTGGCGGCGGGCGGCGCGCGGCGGGTGGTTTTGGATGGCGCGGCCATCGCCAGGTGGGATAGCGCCCTGCTGGTTTTTACGCGCGCGGTGATCGGGCTCGGCCGGATGGCGGGCGCGCCCGTGGAAATCCAAAATATGCCCCGGGGCGCCGCGGAACTGCTGCGCCTCGCGGAGGCCGTGCCCGCCGGCGCCGGCTTGCGCCCGGGGCCGGAACGCGTTGCCTGGCTGGCGCGGGTGGGGCAATCGGCCGTCCGGTTTTGGACTGACAGCCGGGCGACCCTGGCCTTTCTGGGCGAATCGGTGATGGTTTTTGGACGGCTGCTGCGCGGGCGCATCCGGTGGCGGCGCCGGGATTTCTGGGTGGTGGTCCAGGATTGCGGGCCGGCGGCGCTGCCGATTGTCACGGTCATCAGCCTGCTGGTCGGCACCATCCTGGCTTTCCTGGGCGCGCTGCAACTCAAGCTGTTTGGCGCCGAAATTTACATCGCCGACCTGGTGGGCGTGGGCATGGTGCGCGAAATGGGCTCGCTGATGACGGGCATCATCATGGCCGGCCGCACCGGGGCCGCCTTTGCCGCGCATCTGGGCACGATGCAGGTCAACGAGGAGATTGACGCGCTGCGGACCATGGGGTTTGATCCGATGGAATTTCTGGTGCTGCCGCGGGAATTGGCGCTGATCCTGATGATGCCGCTGCTGGCGACTTACGCGAATTTCGTCGGCATCCTCGGCGGGGCGCTGGCGGGGGTGCTGCTGTTTGACCTGACTTTTGCGCAGTATTACACGCAGACGGTTAACGCCGTGACCATCCCGGCCGTGGCGTCGGGCGTGATCAAGAGCTCCGTCTATGGCGTCCTGATCGCCTTTTCAGGCTGCATGCAAGGCATGTTTTGCGGCCGCAGCGCCTCCGCCGTGGGCGCGGCGACGACGGCGGCGGTGGTCAATGCGATCGTTTACATCATTGTGGCCGACGCGGTGATTTCCGTGATCTACACCCTGGTGGGATTTTAACATGGGCGACGCCGGCATTCAGATTGAAGTGCAGGGGCTGACGATGGCCTACGGCAGCCGGGTAATCCAGCGCGGCATGGATTTCACCGTCAAGCGGGGCGAGGTGTTCGTGGTCATGGGCGGCAGCGGCTGCGGCAAAAGCACCCTGCTGCGCCATATGGTGGGATTGCAGCCGCCGGCCGCCGGCCGGATTTTATACGACGGCGCCAGTTTCTGGGATGCGGATGAAGCGCAGCGCAGCGCCATCCTGCGCCGGATCGGCATCCTCTACCAGGGCGGCGCGTTGTGGAGTTCGCTGACCCTGGCCGAGAATATCGCCGTGCCGCTGGAAGCCTATACCCGGCTGACCCCGGCGCAAATCCGCGAACTCGCCGCGTACAAACTGGCGCTGGTGGGGCTGGCCGGATTTGAAGATTATTACCCGTCGGAAATCAGCGGCGGCATGCGCAAACGCGCCGGCCTGGCGCGCGCCATGGCCCTGGACCCCGAAATCCTGTTTTGCGACGAGCCTTCGGCCGGGCTCGACCCGGTCAGCGCGCGGCTGCTGGACGATCTGATCCTGGAGTTGCGCGCGAGCCTGGGCGCGACCTTCGTGGTGGTGACGCACGAACTGGCCAGCATTTTCGCCATCGGCGGCGACGGCGTATTTTTGGACGCGGAGACCATGTCAATCATCGCCCGGGGCGCGCCGCGCGTCCTGCTGGATTCCTGCCCGGAAGCCAAGGTGCAGAAATTCCTGCGCCGGGGACCGGCGGCGTGAGCGGGCTGCATTTCAAGGAGCGCACAATATGATCAAGCAACCCAACCCGGCCCTTATCGGCGCTTTTGTGCTGGGGGCGGCGGCGCTGGCGGTCATCGGGCTGCTGCTTTTCGGCGGCGGCCGGTTTTTCGACCAGACGTTCGATTGCGTCATGTATTTCGACGAAACCATTGACGGCCTGGAGGCCGGCGCGCCGGTGGATTTTCAGGGCGTGCGCATCGGCACGGTCAAGGAAGTGCGGCTGGTCTTCGACCTCGGCCGGGAAAGCCGGGTGAACCGCCCCGTGATCATGCGCATCGAGAATAGCCGGATCACCACCACCGGCGACCGCCAGGGGTTGCCGGCGGAAGCGGTGCTGGAACACCTGGTGCGGGAATCCGGGCTGCGCGCGCAACTGGCCATGCAAAGCATCCTGACCGGCAAATTGAAGGTCGAACTGGGGTTTCATCCCGGCACGCCCGTGGCGCGGAAGGCCTTGCATCCCTCCGTCTGGGAGATGCCGACGATCGTGTCGCCGCTGCAGCGCCTCAGCGATGAAGTGGCGCGGATGCCGCTGGCCGACATCGTTTCCGAGACCCACAAGATCATCAAGGGCCTGGCCGAGATTGTCAACTCGACGGATACCCGGAATACCATGCGCAATCTTAACGACACCCTGGCCAAGCTGCAAACCGTGCTCGGCCGGATGGATGATGAAATCGGGCCGCTGTTCCAGAAATCCGGCGGCGCCATGGATGCGGCCGGCGCCTCGTTGCGCTCCATGCAGACGGTGCTGGGCAAGCTGGAACAGCAGCTTGATCCGTTGTTGCAGTCGCTGCAGGCCTCCGCGGACAATGCCAACCGCCTGCTGGACGACCAGTCGCCGTGGCGGTATGAAATGCAGCGCCTGGCCAGGGAATTGTCCGAGACCAGCCGGTCGGTGCGCTGGCTGGCCGACTACCTGGAACGGCATCCCGAGGCTTTGTTGCGCGGCAAGCATTAAAACCAATGCCGGATTAGATCGAACTGACGATGGGAGGAGTATATGCTGATTTCGAACGTTACACGCTGGCTGCCGTCCGCCTTCATGGCGGCCGGATGCGTCTGGCTTGCCGGTTGCGCCACCAGCCGCGAGCCGCAATATTTTTTGCTGTCAGACGGCGCCCCGCCGCCCGCTGCCGGCGTCATGCATTTGCCGGAGCCGGCGCGCGTCATCCAGCTTTCGCCCATCCGGCTGCCGGCCTATCTCGATCGGCCCCAGATTGTCACCCGGCCGGCGCCATGGCAGATTCAAACCAGCGATTTCCACCGGTGGGGGATGCCGCTCGACGGCGCGGTGACGGATCTCCTGGCCGCCGTGCTGGCGGGAGCATTGCCCGCGGCGGCGGTGGCAACCGCGCCGCCGCCCGCCGCCCCGCCCGCCGGCCGCCGCCCCGCGGCCTGCCGGGTGCGGGTGGAGATTGACCGCCTGGACGGCGCCCTGGGCGGCGAGGTTGTCCTGGCGGCGCGCTGGACGGTGACGGCGGAACCGGGGGCGCCGGGGGCTGAGGCGCCGGCGCTGCGGCGCGCGGCGCATTGCCGCCAGCCGACGTCCGGCCCGGGTTATGACGCCTACGTCCAGGCCATCGGTGCGGCGGTGGCGCGGTTGGGCCAAGAGCTTGCCGCCAGTCTCAGTGAGCCTTAAAGCTTGAACCTGATCCGGAAAACCGTGCCGGCCGCGCGGTCCACCTCAATGGCGCCCTGAAGCTGCTTTTGCGCCAGCATGCTCACCAGCCGCAAGCCGAGGGTGGGGCTGGCGCTCCAGTCCATGCCGGCGGGCAAACCACATCCGTTGTCGGCGACGGTCAGCAGGCATTCCCCGTTGGCTTGCGCGGCTTGCACCTTGATGACCGGCGGCGGGGCGCCGGGTGGGCGCGCGGCGCCGGCCGGGAAAGCGTGCTTGAAGGCGTTGGTGACCAGTTCGTTGACTATCAGCCCGCAGGGCACGGCGGTATCCAGGCTGACCGTAATCTCCCCCGCATCCACCAGGATTTGCACGCCGTCGCGGATGGCAAAGGATTCCCGCAACGACGCCGCCAGGCTTTGGAAATATTCCTGCAACTTGATTTTGCTCAAGTTTTCGGATTGATACAGCATTTCATGCAGGATGGCGATGGCGCGGATGCGGCGGCCCAGTTCCGGCAGCAGGGCGGCGTCCGGCAGCCGGCCCGGCGCGTGTTGCTGTAAATTAATCAGCCCGACAATCACCGCCAGGTTGTTTTTAACGCGGTGATGCACTTCGCGCAGCAGCACCTCTTTCTCCGCCAGCAGCTCCTTCAGAATCCGGGCGTTTTCCCGCAGGGCGAGTTCCTGCTTCTTGGGCGCGGTGATATCCCAGAAAAATGCGGCAAAACGGTTTTGCCCGACCTGGCAGGCGCTCACCTGGTAATGGCGCTGGGACGGTTCGAAAAATATCTCGAAGGCGGCGGGTTCGCCGGTGAGCGCCACCTTGCCGTAGGTGGCGATCAGGTGGGTCTTTTCAATCCCGGGGTGGATTTGGGTAACGCGTTTGCCCAGCACATCCTTGAGCTTCAACCCCGTATGCGTTTCAAAGGCCGGGTTGGCCTTCAGGAAAATGTAATCCGCCGGGCGCCCTTGCGCGTCCAGGACGATTTCGTGGATGGCAATGGCCGAGAGGGAGTTGGTGAATAATTCGCGGAGTTGCCGCTCGCTGTCCCGCAATTCCCTTTCCAGGCGGTATTGCGCGGTGATGTCGCGGAACACCAGCACGACGCCGAAGATATCGCCGTTGGCGTCCTGAATCGGGGCGGCGCTGTCGGCAATTTGATATTCGGCGCCATGCCGGCCGATGAGGGTGGTGTGATTGGCCAGGCCGACAATCTTGCCGTCCTTCAGCACTTTGGCCACGGGGTCGGGCATGGCCGCGCGGGTCTGGGCGTTGACGATTTTAATGATTTCCCCCAATGGTCGCCCTTCGGCCTCCGCCAGCGTCCAGCCGGTGAGGCGCTGGGCCACCAGGTTCATGCGCGCAACCTGTCCGGCGGCGTTGGTGGCGATGACCGCGTCCCCGATGGATTCCAGCGTGATCCGCAGGTGTTCCTCGCGGTGATGCAGGGCCTGCTCCGCCGCCTGGCGCTGCGTCAGTTCGACGCGCAGGCCGGCCGTGGCCGCCGCGATGCGGCGGCGCAGGGTATGCGCCCAGGCCAGGATGGCCAGCAGCAGCAGGCCGATGGGCGCGAGAAAAATCAGCAGGTAGCGGGCCGCTTCGCCGATCGCGCCGCGGCGGGTGTAGCCGCCGAACCACCGGTCGTGGATTTGCTGGTAACGCCCGCTGGCGCGCAGCAGCAGCAGACCCTCGTCCAGCCGGGCCAGCAGGCTTTCACCGCCCTTGCGGCCGGCAAAACAATAATCGGTCTGATGGATGGCCGGACCCGCCGGACGCAGGCCGTCCAAGCCATGCTTGTTGATCAGGTACAGCGCCGGCAATTTGGCCAGCAGCGCGCAATCGTGCCGGCCGTCCGCCAGCAGGCGCAGCGCGTCAATCGGATCGTTGACGGCGATGATATTCAGCGACAGGCTTTGCCCCAGCAGAAAATCGTGCATGATGTCGCCCTGCTGGACAATCACCTCGCGGCCTTTCAGGTCTTCAAGGCCCTTGATGGGTGAATCGCGGCGGGTGAAAATCGCGTGGGCCACGCTGATGAACGGGGCGGAAAAAATGAATTTCCGGCTGCGTTCGGCGGAATAATACATGCCGATCATCACGTCGGCCTCGCCGTCTTCCAGGCGGCGGAGCGCCGCGGTCCACGTGTCCAGCCGGATGCTGGGGCGGATATCCATCACCTCACAGACTTCGCGAAACAAGTCCACGTTGAAGCCGGTGGGCTGGCCCTGGTCGTCCAAAAATTCGTAGGGCGGGTAATTGTGGTCGCTGGCCGCGCGGATGTTTTCCGCGGCGTCCGCGCGGGCCGCCAGGGCCAGCAGCGCCATCCCGGCGATGGCCCGCCAAAGCGGCGGGCGCCCCCGGCGGGCATGGCGGATAGTCCGGTCGGTATTGAACTTTACCAGACGCATGGGCTTAACCTTGTGAGTTTAAGGAGCCAGTCCGCGCCTAATCAAACCGTACTGCATACCGAAGGATAATGCCGGAAGGGAACGGTGTCAAATGCAAAATCCGCCGTGGATCAGCCGGCTTTGCCGGCCGGGCGGATGTAACCCCATTCCACCAGGCGTTGATAGGCATGCTGGGCCTGCTCGCCTTCCGAGGCCTGCTGCAGAAATTCCTGGTAGCAGCGGGCGGCTTCGGCCTTGCGCCCCATGTTTTCCAGGGCGAATCCGCGGAAAAACGAATTTAACGGGTTGCCGGGGAGCAGGCTGTTATAACGGGTGAAATTTTCCAGGGCCGCGGCGTACCGGCGGTTGCCCAGACAGGCCAGGCCGGCAATGTGCCAGGCCTGGGCTTCGCGCGGATAAATTTGACGCGCTTCCTCGGCCAGCGACTGGGCATCGGCGGGACGTTGCTGCGCCAGGCGGCATTTGGCCAGCATCAGCAAGGCGGTGTAATCGCCCGGGGCCAGGCGCCGGGCGGCTTCCAGTTGCGGCGCGGCCTGGTCGGGTTTGCCTTGGGCCAGCGCGAGGTCGCCGTTCTGCATCATTTGAATGGCTTCCTTTTGCGCGCGGATGGCGGCGGTCAGGTCGAGATAACGCTCGCGGTTTTCCGGCTGCGCCCGCCGGTCGCGGTATTGGGCTTCCACCAGTTCCGACGCGGTCCGGTAGCGTTCCTCGCTCATCGGGTGGGTGGCGAACATGAGTTCAATCAGGCCGGGCTTGCTCTTGGAGAGTTGGCGCAGGAGGTCCATCAGGGCGATGCAGCCGTTGGGATTGTAGCCCGCGCGCGTCATGTATTCCAGCCCCAGGGCGTCGGCCTGGCGCTCGTCATCCCGGCTGTAGCGCGCCAGCCACGCGCCGCCGGCCACCATGCCGACGCCGGCGGCGATGTTGGCGTATTCCTCGTGCTGGGATTGCACGTAGGTGTTGACGCCCGCCATCACCATCCCGGCCAGCATGCTGCGGGTGAGGTTGCTGCCCGTATGGCGGGAGCAGACGTGGCCGATCTCATGGCCCAGCACGGCCGCCAGCTCGTCCTCGCTCTCCATGGCCAGCAGCATGCCGCGCGTGACCGCCATGGTGCCGGCCGGAAATGTGTAGGCGTTGACGTAGGTGGCATTGACCCCCTGGCAGGCGTAGGGCCGGCCGGGGCGGTGGGAATGCGCGGCCAGTTTTTTGCAGACTTGCGCCAGATAAGCGTTCAGGGCGGCATCCTGGCTGATGCCGTAATCGGCCGAGAATTGGTGCGGAGCGTTTTGCCGGTCAATGTCAATTTCGCCGGATTCGGACAACAGCATCAGTTGCTTGCGGCCGGTGACGGGGTTGGTGGCGCAGCCGGCGCAGAACCCGGCCAGGGCGCCGGCAGAGACGGCGATAAAATCGCGGCGGCCGATTGTTTTTGGACGCAACAACATCTTGGCTTTTCCCCCGCGTTCTGCTAAATTCAGACGACATACCCATAGCACAATTGCCGCTTGAATGCAAACCGCTTTTAACATCCTGGTCATCGAGGACGATCCCGACGGCCGGCAGTCGGTCACCGATGCGCTGGAGTCCGCCGGGCACCAGGTTGCCGCCGCCGCCGCCGGCGCCGCCGGCCTGGCCGCGCTCGCCGCCGGCCGGTTTGACCTGGTCCTTTCGGATGTGCGCCTGCCGGATTTGGACGGGCTGGAGGTGCTCGCGCGCATCCGCCAGCGCGATGCGGCCATCCCGGTGCTGCTGATGACGGCCTACGGCTCGGTGGCCACCGCCGTTGCCGCCCTGCAGGCGGGCGCGTATGACTACATTCTGAAACCGCTGGACCTGGCGGATTTGCAGGCCAAGGTGGCGCGGGCGGGGGAGACCGTCCGCCTGCGCGCGGAAGTCGGCCGGCTGCAGGCGGCCTTGTCCGCCCGCAATGGTGCGCGGCCGCTGGTGTTCGCCTCCGACCGGATGCGGGCGGTATTGGAACGGGTGCGGGCCGTGGCCTCCACGCGGGCGACGGTTTTGATTGTCGGCGAAAGCGGGGTGGGCAAGGAGTTGATCGCGCGCGAATTGCACTTTGGCGGCGCGCGCGCGGCCGCGCCCTTCGTGGCGGTCAATTGCGGCGCGCTGTCGGAGTCGCTGCTGGAGTCGGAATTGTTCGGCCATGAAAAGGGCGCCTTCACCGGGGCGGCGGAACGGCATCCCGGGGCGTTTGAGCGCGCGCAGGACGGCACGTTGTTCCTGGATGAAATCGGCATCGCGCCCCCGCGCGTGCAGGAGCGCCTCTTGCGGGTGCTGGAGGAAAAGGAAATCACGCGGCTGGGCGGCCGGCAGACCGTGCCGCTGGATGTGCGGATTATCGCGGCTTCCAACCAGGATTTGCACGTGCTGGCGGCGGAGCGGCAATTCCGGCGCGACCTGCTCTACCGCTTGCAGGTGGTGACCATTGCCGTGCCCCCCTTGCGGGAGCGGCCGGCGGACGTGCGGCCGCTGGCCGACCATTTCATCGCCATGGCCTGCGCGGAGCATGGCCGGCATCTCGAGGGCGCGGCGCCGGATTATTACGCGCGGCTGGAGCAATACGCCTGGCCGGGCAACGTCCGCGAATTAAAACATGCGGTGGAGGCTTCCGTGCTGATGGCCGCGACCCCGCGGCTGACGGGCGCCGACCTGCAACTGGGCGCCGCCGCGCCGCCGGCCGCGGCGCCCCCCATTCCCCCCGGCCTGACGCTGGCGGAAATCGAGCGCGTGGCATTGTTGCAGGCCCTGCGACGGCACCAGGGCAGCCGCGTGGCGGCGGCGGCGGAATTAGGGGTCGCCGTCCGCACGATCCAGCGAAAAATCCGGGACTACGCCCTGCCGTTTTAGGAAAGATGCTGCCAGAGGATGCGCGCGCCGATGCCGATCAGGACCAGCCCGCCGGCGATTTCAATCTTGTTTTCGAAGCAATGCCCGAACCGCTCGCCGATGAACACCCCGGCCAGCGACATGGCGAAGGTGATGGCGCCGATCACCAGCGCCGGCGCGATAATCGCCACCCGCAGCATGGAGAGGCTGAACCCGACCGCCAGGGCGTCAATACTGGTGGCCACCGCGAGCGTCAGCAGCAACTGCATACCCAGCGGCCGGTGGCGGTGTTCGGCCTTTTCCAGCGCGAACGCTTCGTAAATCATTTTTCCGCCGATGAACGTCAACAAGCCGAAGGCGATCCAGTGGTCCACGGCGGCGACCGCATCCCGCACGCCGCGCCCGCCGAGCCAGCCCAGGATGGGCATGAGCATCTGGGCCAGGCCGAAACAGGCGGCGATGCGCAGGGCATAGCCGATGCGCAGGGTCCGCCGGACGGCGCAGCCGCTGGCGATGGCGACGGCGAAAGCATCCAGGGACAAGCCCAGGGAGATGGCGATGAGTTCGAAAACCTTCATGTGTGTTGTTCGATGAATTCCCGCACGCTGGCGGGCGCGGCGGGGCGGACGGTGCGCCGCTGCGGCAATTGCGCCAGGCCGTCCAGCGCGGGATGGCGCGCCAGATCGCGCCCGGTGGCCTGGCGGATGGCGGCGCCGAACTTGGCGGGGTGGGCGGTGGCCAGGCAGATCATCGGCTCGTCCGGATGCAAAAATTGTTGCGCGACATGCACGCCCGCGGCCGTGTGCGGATCGAGCAGGTAACCGTGGCGCGCGTGGCAGGCGCGGATGGCGGCAAGCGTGGCGGCGGTGTCCGCCGACCCGGCGCAGAACAGCGGATCGATCGCGCCGTCCGGGCCGGCCGGCAATTCCAGCCGGCCGGTTTGGGCGAAGGTTTGCATCCGCCGCCGCAGCGCGCCGGCATCGCCGTTCAGCCGGTAGTAAAGATAACGTTCGAAATTGCTGGCCACCTGGATGTCCATGGACGGGCTGATGGTGGCCTGAACCGCGCCGCGCTGGTACACGCCGGTCTGGAAGAAGCGCGCGAGAATGGCGTTTTCATTGGTCGCCAGGATGAGCCGGCGGATGGGCAGCCCCATGCGCCCGGCGATGTAGCCGGCGAAGATGTCGCCGAAATTACCCGTGGGCACGGCAAACCGGACGCCGGCGCAGCCGGTTTCGTCCATCACCCGGAAGGCGGCGTAAAAGTAATAGACCACCTGGGCCAGGATGCGCGCCCAGTTGATGGAGTTGACCGCGCCCAGGCAGCGGCGGTCGCGGAACGGCAGGTCGCCCAGCAGCGTCTTGACGATCTGCTGGCAATCGTCAAACGTCCCCTGCAGCGCCAGCGTAAAAACATTGGCATCCGGCACGGTGATCATCTGGAGTTCCTGCGACGGGCTGACCCGGCCGTCCGGGTAGAGGACGAAGATGCGGATGCGTTCGCGGCCCTTGACGCCGTGGACCGCCGCGCTCCCGGTGTCGCCGCTGGTGGCGGCGATGATGTTCAATTGGCCCCCGGTGCCTTGCAGGAGATACTCGAAGAGGCCGCCGAGGAATTGCAATGCCAGATCCTTGAAGGCCAGGGTGGGGCCGTGGAACAACTCCAGCAGATGCAGCTCGCCCAGCCGCCGGACCGGCGTGATTTCCGGGTGGGTGAAGGCGGCGCACGCGGTGTGCACCAGCCGGCGCAGGTCCGCCGCCGGCAGGTCGGTGTAAAGCCGCATGATTTCGCAGGCCAGTTCCGGGTAGGGCAACGCGCGCCAGGCCGGCAGATGTTGGCGGACATCGGGGATGGATTCCGGCAGGAACAGGCCGCCATCGCGGGCCAGGCCGGCGAGCACGGCCCCGGAAAAGTCGGCGGCATCGCCGCCGCGGGTACTGATGTAGCGCATAATCACTCCCAGTTTTGACGGCCGTGATGCGGCCGCCAGGGCAGGCCGTTGACCGCGGCCAGGGCGGGCATCTGGCGCAGAATTTCCGCGAAAACACGGTCGGTGTCCCGCTGGTGGCGGAAGGGCTGGTAATCCAGCCAGATTTCCTCGATGGGCGCGTGTTGCAGGGGGGAAAGGTCTTTAATGGCGGTCTGCTTGATGTTCAAGGTGCGCAATGGCATGCCGCGCAGCGCCAGGATGTTCTTGATTTCCGTCCCGCTGATGTCCAGGTGTTTCAACGGCATGCCGTGAATCTGCGTCAGATCGTTGACCTTGGTGGCGGCCAGATCGAGCCGCTCGAGGGGCATGTTCGCCAGGGGGCGCAAGTCCCAGACTGCCGTCTCGCGCACGTCCAGCGCGCTCAACGGCATGCCCGCCAGCGGGGCCAGGTCGCGGATCAGGGTGCGGGCGGCCCGCAAATCCGTCAGGGGCTTGCCGCGCAGCACGCCGAGGTCGGCGATTTCGGTCTGGGTCAGGTTCAGTTCCCGCAAAGGCATCGCGCGCAGCGGGGCGAGATCCCGCAGCTTGACGTAGCTCAAGTCGAGCGCTGTCAGGCGCAGGTCGGCCAGCGGCCCGATGTCGGTCACGTCGGTTTGCGTCAGGCTCAGCCGGGTCAGCGACAGCATGCCGGTGATGGGCTCCAGATCCTTGACGCGGGTGTGCCCCAGATAGAGGGTTTGCAGGGGCAGGTTGCGCAGCGGTTCCAGGTCGTCCAATGGCGCCAGAATGACGGCGTCCGACCGGTCGGCCGGCCGCTTGCCGCCGGCGATCAGTTCCCGCAGGGTGGTCAGTTGCGCCAGCGGTTGCAGGGTCCGTAAATTGGCAGAGATGATTTCCAGGCGGACAGGCTGGCCCTGCGGGTCGGTTTGACAGACGATTTCACTTTCCCGCAAGCCGGGATTGTGATTGAGCAGGCTGTTTTTCAGGTAACCAGGCGTATCGCGTCCGCCGCCGTTTTCCGCCTCCCGCCCGGCGCCGGCGTCGCTCCCGGCGGCCGCGCCGGCGGCGGCCGCGGCCGGATGGGATTCCGCGGCTTTCCATAGCGGCTCGGCCTGCCTGACGCAATCGGTGCCGGCATAACGGGTCTGGAACATAGCGGCGGCCTGGCGCAGGAATTGCGCCTCCAGCGGCGATAATTTGCGCTGTTTCAACAGGGCGGCAAGCTGGGCGGACTGGGGCGGCGGATCGTCGAGTTTGATCTGGACGCGCCCCAGGATGAGGGCCAGTTCCATCCAGGCGGCCTGTTCCTGCTGACGGTGGCGCTGCTGCGCCACGGCGGCGTTCAAGGCCGGCCCCAGCAACTCGCCGGCGCCTTCAAAGGCGCGTTCGGCCGCGTCAAAATTATTTTCCCGCATGGCCAGCATGCCCCGCAGCAGGGCCGTCTCGGGTGTGGCGGACGTCCCCAGCCGCTCCTGCTTTTCGATGAGAGTCAGATCGGCCAGGCGCAGTTGCTGGGGTTGAATGGCATAACCGCCGCCGACAGGGCTGATTTTTTCGGCCAGGATGACGCCGTCGGCCACCTCCCGGACGGTAAGTTTTTCCACGCCCCGCGTCAGGCGGAGGTCGAGCGTCTGGCCCTTTTGAGGAAGAAAAGACGCAAGCAGGCGCCGGTCCAGTTCCGCGGCCGCCTGGCAGATTGACGCCAACTCGCGCAGTTGCGGACGGCGGTCCGCCAGTTGATTGTCGGCGCCGGCCGCCTGCAGGCGCTCCAGGATGGGGTCGAAGTTTTCCGTGAGCACGGCGGCGGTGACCTCGTCGAGGATTTGCTGCCATTGGCGGTCCAGCTCCTGCTGGCGCGATTGCTTGGCCGTCAGGTGTTCCGCGGCGCGGGCTTGCCATGTTTCGGCGCGGGCTCGGCGCTGCTGGGCGGTTTCGGCAGCCAATTCGCCGGCATAGCCGGATAAAAGCGCGGCTGCCTCCGCGTAATGCTGGCGCGCGGCCAGTTGTCCGGCCTGGTCGTTCAAGGTCTGCATGATCCGGTTGATGGCCCGATTCTTGGCCTGGCGCACTTTCTGGACTTCATCCAGCGCCAGGGCGGCGTAGCGTGTGCCCCGGGTATCGGCGGCCACCTGCTCGAATTTACGGATGGCCTGGTTGTATTGCCCGGGATTTTCCGTCAGCCACTGCAAGGTGTTGTCATACAGTTCGCGCGCCAGCTTTTCGCGTTCGTCGTCCGGGGCGGCGGGCGTGGTGGCGGCGGGCGGCGGCGCCGCCGGGGCGGCCCCTTGCGCGGCGGCCGCGCTTGCCGCGGCGCGGTCCGGCGCGCGCCAGCGGCGCAGGACCAGGCCGGCCAGCGCCAGGACGGCCAGGACCAGGATGGCGGCGATGATTTTCTCGAATTGCATCCGGCGGTTGACGATGCGGGGGCTGGGGATCGGGGCCGCGGCGCGCGCGCGGGGCCGCGGATGCGGCGATGTCGCCAGCCAGTAACCTTGCAGGTAACGCCTTTCCGGCAGACCGTCGGTGCGCTGGGTGTCTTCCTGGTCGAGCAGCCGGTAGATGTCCCGCAGGTGCTGGGCGCGCAATTGACAGCGCCGGACGGTGCTGGCCTTCGCCTGGCGGAAATCTCCCAGCGGCAGTTTTTCCGATCGGACTTGGATGATATCCTGGATGACCGCCCCCCAGTCCGCCTGGCGGTCGGCGGGGTCCTTATACATCATCTTTTCTATCAGGCAGGCGGAGCCGGTGGCAATCGCGGGGTGGATTTCCTGGGGATCGGGGATGGTGTCCGTGATCTGGCGGTCCATGATTTCATGGGGCGGCAGCGACTCGAAAGGCATCTTGCCGGTCAGGCAGTGGTACAAGGTGGCGCCCAGGGCGTAAATATCGGTGCGGCAATCCAGGCTGCTGTCGCCGCGGGCCTGTTCGGGGGCGATGTAATTCGGGGTGCCGAAAATGGAGCCGGTCTCGCCGCTGTCGGCCACGGAGCGGATGCTTTTGGCCAGTCCCAGGTCGGCGACCTTGATCGAGCCGTCGCTGTCAATGATGATGTTGTCGGGCTTGACGTCGCAATGGATGATGCGATCGTGTTCCCACGCGTATTTCAAGGCATCGGACACGCTTTGGGCGATGAGCAGGGCGTTTTCCTGGGAAATCCGCTGCTTGCGCCGGATCCAGTGGGCCACGCTGTAGCCGGAAACGAATTCCATGACAAAATAATAAATGCCGTCATCCGTTTTGCCGAAGTCATACACCTGGACGATGTTGGGATGCTTGAGGCTGGCGGTGATGCGGGCTTCGCTGATGAACTTGTCGATGTCGCCCGGCTCGCGCGCGAGGTTGGGCGGAAGGGTTTTTAAAGCCACAATGCGCTCGAGCGAGATCTGGCGCGCCTTGTAAACTGTGCTCATGCCGCCGCGCGGCAGGATTTCGAGGATTTCAAACCCGGTGAATTTAGGCGCGTCGTCCATGCTGGGCTGGTGCCGGATTGGCGGAAGTGTTTGACAGATCAATATGTTTTTGATTCATTGTGTGGGTAGCATTATAAATGCCATGCACAACAGGGTCAATTTATTTAAACGCCGGTCTGCCCGGCGGCGGCGCGGGCAGGCGATGGTGGAATACGCCGTGGTGGCCGGCATGCTGGTGGCCGTCTGGTTCATGCTGACGCTGTTTTTACGCGTGTTCGGCGAATACGGCGCGCGGATTCTGGATATGGTCGCCGCGGATTATCCGTGAGCCGGGCGGAAGACTGCATTCAAAGGCTGCCTTGACCGGGGGAAATATGACAAAAAAAATCGTCCAACCGCCAACCATCACCATCCGGCGCCGGCCGGGCAAACATAAATCTTTTTTGGAAACGGGGCATTACGTCCAGTCGGTCAAGGTGCGTTTGCCCGTCCTGACCGTTACCGGCGCGCGGCCCGGCCCGTTGGCGGTGATCATGGCCGGCCAGCATGGCCGGGAATTGAACGGGGTGGCGGCGATCGAGCGGGTTTTCAACGAACTGGACCCGCAGTCCCTCAAGGGGACGGTGGTTTTCCTGCCAGTCTTGAACCCGCTGGCCGTCCTCACCCGGCGCCAGGATTATCCCGTCGAGGAATTCCGCTACCGCCGCATGGGACTGAACATGCTGACGCCCCGGCCGGCGGGGCCGGACCGCAATTACAACATGGATTTATGCTGGTTGGAGCGGCCCACGGCCGACAGCTATGTTTTTGCCGTCACCGGGGCGGTTTGGCAGACCTGGCTGCGGCATGCCGACTGGAGCATTGACCTGCATGGCTGGTCGGACGCCTTTACCCCGCTGGCATGGAGCATGCGCCCCTATGCCGGTTTCCTGCGCAATTTCGGCTTGCCCTGGCACCAATTGCGCGCGCCGCGGTTGAACGACCCGGATGCGGGCATGACATTGACCCGCACTTATGCGGCCGGCATTCCCCATATTGTCGCGGAACTGCCCCCGCAGAATATTATTGACCCGGTGAGCATGGCCTATGGCCGCCGGGGCATCCTGAACAGCCTGAAATTCACCGGCATGCTTGCCGGCCGGCCGGAATTGCCGCCGCTGCAATATGAACTGCGGCAGGGCGACAAGGATGCCGTCATCGTGACGGGGGCGGAAGGCCTGCTGATCGGCGAAATCCCCACCGGCGCCTGGGCGCGCAAGGGGCAGCTTGTAGCGCGGGTCTTTTCGCTGGAAACCTTTGAGACGGTCTGGAGTTTCACCGCGCCCTTTGACGGCCTGGTGTTTTCCAGCGGGCGTGGCTTGTGGGGCGAGGATATCCGCGAGCAGGCGGTGGTCTACCCGCGGATGCGTGTGGGAATGATGCGCAAGGTGGCGCAGGTGATCCGTAATCGAGGAGCAAAATAAAATGCAAGCCAGGCATTCGGCTTACCGGGCGGCGGGCGTGGATATCGAAAATAAAATGCGCGCCTTGCGCGCCGTGAAACGGCTGGTCAGCGCCACGCGCACCCCGGGGGTCTTGAGCGAAATCGGCTCTTTCGGCGGCATGTTTGCCGCGCCGGGCCGCGACCAGGTGCTGCTGGCCAGCACCGACGGCGTGGGCACCAAGTTGAAGGTGGCCGGGCTGGCCGGCCGGCATGGCACGGTCGGCCAGGATCTGGTTAACCATTGCGTGAACGACATCCTCGTCCATGGCGCCGTCCCGTTGTTCTTCCTGGATTATTTCGGCGTGGCCGGCTTCAACGGCCGGGTTTTCCAGGCCGTGATGCGCGGACTCTGCCGCGCCTGCCGCGCGAATGGCTGCGCCCTGCTGGGCGGCGAGACCGCGGAAATGCCGGGATTGTATCCGCCCGGCGAATACGACCTGGTCGGCACCATCGTCGGCGCCGTGGACCGGAAACAATTGATCACCGGCGCCCACATCCGCCCCGGCGATGTGCTTTTGGGATTGCCGTCTTCCGGCCTGCATACCAACGGTTTTTCCCTGGCGCGGCGCATTATTTTCGAGACCGCCGGCTTGCGGCCGGGGGACCGGCTGCCGGGAACCGGGCGGCGGGTGGCGGACGTGTTGTTGAGCGTCCACCGCAGTTATTTGAAGCCGGTGCAGGCCTTGCGGCGTTCCGTGCGCGTGCTGGGGATGGCCCATATCACCGGCGGCGGGTTTGTGGATAACGTTCCGCGCATGCTGCCGGCGGATACGGACGCGGTGATTGACTGCCGCGCCTGGCGCGTGCCGGCGGTTTTCCGGTTTTTACAGGAACGCGGCGCCGTGGAAACGGAGGAGATGTACCGCGTTTTCAACATGGGCATCGGCATGGCGATCGCGATCCGGGCGGCCGACCTGGCGGCGGCGCGCCGGACGCTGGCCGCCCACGGGGCGCCGGCCAAGGTGATCGGGCGGGTGGAAAAAGGTTCCCGCAAAGCGCGCCTGCGCTTTTAACGGCGGCGCCTGATGCGATTTTGCCGTTGCCGCCGCCGTCAGGGTTTTTCGCCGAGGTAAATGACCGCGGCCATGCCCTTTTCCGGCTGGCAGACGATGCGGTCGTGCCGGACGGCGATGATGCGCTGGGCCTTGGCCCGGGCCAGCCCCTGGCCGGCGGCCAGGTGCAGGCTGTAGGAGAGTTTTTCCCCGGGCGCCAGCGCCACCACGGCTTCCGGATCATCCCAATACCGGGCATCCAGTTCGCGCGAGACGCCGACTTCCAGCAGGTAATCGCCGTCCCGCCGCAGCACGCAATAGTAAGGCGAGGGCTGGAAACGCGGGCCGATTTTGATTTCCGAGGCTTGAAAGACCACAAAATTTTCAGTCCGGTCGTTGCCCACCACCAGCCAGTTGGCGGGAATGAAGGCGTAGGCGAAATCGCCGCGTTTCTCCCCGGGCGCTTTCGGGGCGAACGTGTCCATCCCGGGTATCGGCCAGGCGGTCCAACTGTGCGGGGTGACGCCGGCGGCCGTCAGGGCCGGCCATTGGAAGTCGCTGATCCAGCAGCGCTCGGCGGGCGCCCAGATGTAGTCGCCTTCCCGGTAGGCGCCTTCCGGCGCCAGCCGGGCATGGGCCACGAACATCAGGCGCGCCGGATGTTCGCCGGTGTTTTCAATCAGAAAATCGGTCTGCAGGCGGCTGCTGCCCTCCGTCCCGGTGACGGTGGCGCTGAATCCCAGGCGCGCCGGCGCGCCGGACAGCGGGTCGTTGTAGGCAATCGCGGTACGGGCGACCAGGGTGGCCAGACCGTCCTTGACGGCGGCGGAGGTCTCCCAGACCGCCGTGTTCAAGTAGCCCTTGGAAGCCAGGCGGTCCGGGATGCCGCCCACGCAGGGCAGGCAAAGCTGGATGCCGTCGCGGCTGCGGAAACTGGCGGCCACGTCGGGCTTGCGCACCAGGATGTTTTTGCCGGACGGTTTGTATTCGTAGTAAAGCGGAAACATGGCCTGGGCGGGCGCGAACACCGCTTGGTAATAGGCGTTTTCCAGGTGATACAACTTGGCGCCGGCTTCCTCCGTCTCCGTGAGCTTGATGCGCGCGGCGCCGCCGGGCGTTGCGCCGGCTGCCAAACCGATTCCCATAAGACATAATCCTTGTAATAGATTTTGACGCATAGCTTGTCCTTTGTCGGCCCGGACCTCCCGGGAATAAATCGTCTTTCATTGTAAACATCCGGCATGATTTTTCAATGGTATAATTTTTGCGCGGATTGGGACGCCGGCCCGGCGGGTGGGCGGACTTGCCGGCCGCCGCCGGTGGGAAGCGCGGCTTGCCCTGCGCAATCCTGTCGAGCATGATCAAGGGTTAAGTGTAAACATCTCGATTTTATCACGTTGCCATTTTCCAGGGATTTATTTATAGTCCGATAAGCGACATTGGATAATGCAATACCTGAACGACTTCTTCCAACGAGGCGCCCATGACAGCGGGCTTTATTCCTAGACACGGCGGCTACCAAGACTTGCTCTCCTACCGAAAGTCGCTGATCGTCTATGACGCGACGGTGCGGTTCTGCGAGCGGTTCCTGAATCGGCGCGACCGCACGATCGACCAGATGGTGCAGGCCGCGCGGTCCGGCAAGCAGAACATTGTCGAGGGCAGCATGGCTTCCGGAACCTCCAAGGAGACCGAGATCAAGCTGATGAACGTCGCCCGCGCGAGTCTCGAAGAACTGCTCGAAGACTACCGCGACTATCTGCGCGTGGGCGGCCACCCCCTGTGGGACAAGGGCTCCAAGGAGGCGCTCTTTGTGCGCAAACTGGGCAGACAAGCAAATGAGTCCTATGAGACTTATAGGACCTATATCGACACCCGCCCGGCCGAGGTGGTCGCCAATATCCTCGTGTGCCTAATCCACCAGACCAACTATTTGCTGGACCAGCAGATCAGGCAACTGGAACAGGCCTTCCTGCAAGAGGGCGGACTGCGCGAACGCATGACCCGCGCCCGGATCGAGGCCCGTAGTCGTACGATGTAAGCTGCTTTTATCCGGACGTTCACCGACGCGGAAGACCAGGCGCTCCGCGCCATGAAGCAACGCTGGAAAACCGAGTTTGAAACTGGTCCATGGTAAAATTTACTGGCATCCGCCGGCAGACTTGTTATGTTACCCGCGGAATTGAGCCGCCCGGGTCCGGCGGCGTGGGATTGGATTTGGCACAGGCTGCGGGAGGATAAAAATATGCCGGCGCGTAAACAAAAAAAAGCCGCCATCCGGATTCGTCCGGCGGGCTTCGGCGACGCGGGGGAAATCTACCGCATCATCAAGGAGCATCCGCGCGAAGTCCTGGCGCGTTCGGTGAGCGACATCGTCCAGAATATCGACCGGTTCCTGGTGGCGGAAACCGGCGGGCGGATTGCCGGCACGGCCTCCTGGCAGATTCTCCCGGAAATCGGCCGCGCGGCGGAGCCTTCGATCGAAATCAAATCCGTGGCCGTATCCCGCGAATTTCAGCGCCGCGGGGTGGGGGATAAACTGGTGCGGGCGGTCATCCGCCATGTGCGCGCCTATCGCCCGGCGCAATTGGTGGTGTTGACGTTTTCGCCGGAATATTTCCGCCGGTTCGGCTTCCGTGAGACGCCCAAGGAAAAATTGATGCACAAGCTCTACATGGGTTGCGTCAACTGCACCAAGTATGACTCGCCCTTCACCTGCCCGGAAGTCGCCATGACCATCGGCTTGCGCTAGCCGCCCAGGCGGCGCAGTTGCTCGCCGGCGGGCTTGGCGGCCGGATATTTGGCGTAATTGTCCACGACGCGCTTGTACATCTCCTTGGCCTTGTTGACGTCGCCCACCAGTTCGCAGGCGCGGCCAAGCTGCCAGTAGGCTTCGGAGACGTATTCGGGGTAGGCTTCGAAGAGCACCGTTACCTTGGTCAGGTTTTCGGAAGCCACCTTGACGATCCCCTGCCAGGTTTGGTCGCCGGCGCGTTTCAGGCGTTCCGCCCGGGCCAGTTGGCAGCGCGCCACGCCCAGGGAGGCCGCCAGGCGCGCTTCACCCGTTTCCTCGTTGAAGACTTCCGTGAATTTTTGTTCGGCGGCTTCGTAATCCTCTTTGATTTCCAGGATGGCGGCCAGCTTCACCCGGCCCTGTTTGCCGGGCTTGAACCACGGGAATTCCTCCAGGACTTTTTTAAAGTTGGCCTCGGCTTCCCCGTAATTTTTCTCCAGGTACTTGATGTCGGCCAGGCCGAACCAGGCCGGCGCCTGGGCGATTTGGTCTTCGGGGAAGTCCGCGATAATCTTGTTGTAAATCTTTTCGGCTTCGGCCAGGTTGCCGGCATCTTTCAGGGCGCCGGCGTAGTCGGAAAGCATGGACGGGGAGAGCCGCACTTCCGGCTGGATGGCCAGCGATTCCTTGAAGGCTTCCAGCGCCTTAGTCTCCTCGCGGTTTTTCATGCAGTAACTGCCGTAGCTGAAAGACAACTGCGCCTGCAGGTCGGCATTGTCCTTGTGCCGGCCGCGGGCTTCCTGGAAATAGGCGGCGGCCTCCTCGGACGTCATCTGCTTGCTGCGCACCAGTTCGAAGATGCTGGCGGCGATGCCCGGGATGGCTTCCAGGGCCTTGTCCGAAGCGGGATATTGCGCGAGCAGGTCCTCGAATTTGCGCGCGGCGGCCAGGCGGGTTTCGCGGTACGCCTTGCGCTGCTCCTCGGGCAGGACGGTCGGCACGCCCATCTTCTCGGCCTTCTCGTTGAGCGCCTGGCCGGCAAACAGGAGACATTCCGGCGCGCGGTCGGAGTTGGGATTGGATTCCAGCGCCTTGCCGAAGTTGGCGACGGCGTCATCGAATGCGCCGTCTTTTTTGGCGATGAAACCGAGCCAGAAATAGGCGTCGGTGGCAATCGGCCGGTCGGGGAACAATTGCAGGATTTCGCGCATGACGGCGGCCATCTCTTCGAACTGCTCCTTCTCGAAGTGCATCACGCCGATCTGGAACATGGCGGTTGGCGCGGTTTCGTGCTCCGGATGGTCCTTGGCCACCTGGCGCAGCACGGCCTGGGCTTCGTCAAACCGGCCGGTGCTGTTGAGGGCCATACCCAGTTGATACATGGCGTACGGGCGCAGTTGGCTGTCCTTCTGCTGCTCGATAAACTGCTGGAAATGCTTGATGGCGTCATCGGTTTTTTTCAAATTCACCAGCAGGGCGCCCTTTTGGTAGGCAACCTCGTCCACGTTGGCGTAATGCTCCGTTTTCTCGGGGAAACGCTTGAGCAGGTCGGTCAGGGTGGCCAGTCCGGCTTCGCCTTCATTCAGCGCGGCTTGGCTCATGCCTTTGTAGTACAAAGATGTGGGCAGGTACTTGCCCTCGGGGAATTTGGCGGCATATTGATCCGCGGTGGTCTGGACGTCGGCGAAACGGCCCAGCATGTATTCGGCGGTGCATTTCAAATAGAGGGCTTCCTCGAAGGTTTTCGAGGCCGGATAGTCTTCCACGCTGCGGGTAAGCTGGGCGAGGGCCGGTTCCAGGTCGCCTTGCATGAGGAAGAGCTGGCCGACGGCCAGGTTGACGTTTTCCGCGATGGGGTCCATGCCGAAGGATTGCTGGAAGGCGGTGAATTCGCGCGCGGCGTCCGCGGCCTGGCGTTCTTCGATGAAGGCGTTGATCAGCAGCAGATTGGCTTGCATTTTCTGGAGGTCCTGCGTGAAATTCATCAGGTGGCGGCAGATGATGCGCACCTCGTCGAAATGCTTCATGCGGTAAAAAGCTTCGCTGATGCGCAGGTAGGCGGCGATCATCCGGTCGGGGCTTTCGTTGACGGTGGCGAGCTGGGCGCCGAGGCGGCTCAATTCCGCCTTGGTCAGGGCGGTGTCCTCCTGCTTGGCCATCTGGGCGGCGAGTTTGGATTGCAGTTCATCGAGCGACTTGCGCAGGCTTTGCTGCACCTCGGCCTTGGCGCGCACTTCCCGGAAATACTGGATGGCTTCCAGATACAAGCCGGCGGAAAACCAGGTTTCCGCCAGCGCGAAGGTGCTGTCATTGGCCATGGCCAGGTTGCCTTGCTGCTTGGCCAACTGGTTGAAAATCTCGCGGGCTTTGTCCATGAAGGGCTTGGCCTCGTCCCGTTTGCCCTCCTTGATGCGGGCCAGGCCCTGCTGGCTGAAGACGCTGGCCAGCAGATAGTAGGCGTCAATCGCGGTGGGGGAAGTCCGATGATTGGCGATCACGCCTTTCAGGTCGGTTTCAGCCTTGTCCATCTGTCCGTCCAGGTAGTAGGCGTAGGCGCGGCCGTAAAGCGATTGAGGGATGTAGGCGCTTTTGGGAAAATCAACCTGGAAGCGGCTGTGCAGCTTCAGGGATTCCGCGATGTTTTTTTTGCGGTCGGCCGAACCGTCCGGCTGGGTGTCGGCGAGGCGGGCGTGGCATTCGGCCATCAGGAAGATGGATTGCTGCTTGATCCCTTCGCTCGGCGCGCGGGCGCCGGAAAGGTCCAGGAAGAGCGGGATGGCCTTGTCGAACGCGCCCACCAGGTAGTAGGCCCAGCCCAGCTCGAATTTGATGGACATGATGTTTTCATAAGTCATGCCGGTGGCCACGATCTTTTCGTAGACGCGGATGGCTTCGGGATAACGGCCGGCATTCATGGCCTCCTCGCCGGCGACGGCCATCTCGTCGAACGACTGCGCGGGGGCGGACAGGACGGCCAGGGTGGCCAACATGCTCAAGGTGACGGTCAAGGCGCGGTTTTTTTTATCGCTCATGGTTGCGGTCCTCCATTGGATGGGTCTGTTATTGCCTGTTATTAATACACATTTTTGCGCGCAGCGCGAGATTTTTTTTCAACCGCATTTTTTTCTGTTTGACAGATAGTCGTATCTGGATTACGTTAAGCATCAGGAATTTTCAATTTCCGGAGAATGCAAGCCATGCCAACGACCATGCGGCGCATTGTTTTCCGACCGGGCTGGGCCGCCGGCCTGGCGGCGGCCGTCTGGCTTGCCGCCGGGGCGCTGGCGTCGCGGGCCGAGGATGTGGTGATCACCCGCCAGCAGACTTACCGCGGCACGGTCAAGTCGGTCACCAGCGACGGCATCCAGTTCGAGCTGCCGGGGAAGGGCGTGATCACCATTCCCCGCGCGGCGGTGACCCAGATGCGGGTGGCCGAGCCGCCGGGCATCGCGCGCGGCATTGCCGCGTTCGAACATGGCAACATCCGCGAAGCCCGGCAGAGCCTGGACCGCGTGGTGTTCCAGTATCAGGGGTTGGATCAGGAGTGGGCCATGAAAGCCTTGCTCTATTTCGGCCGGGCCTGCCTGCTTTCCAACGAGCCGCAAAATGCCGCCAAGGCTTTCGACGCCTTCCTCAAGGCTTACCCGGATGCCGAACTCGCCGTGGACGCCCGCCTGGGCCTGTCGGAGATCGATCTGCAAAACAAGAACTACGACAAGGTTCTGACCGATTTGCGGGAACTGGCTGCGCCCTACGACGCGCAGTTGAAGCCGCCGGCCTCACAAATTCCCTATGCCGCCGCCGCTTACCTCGGCATCGGCCGCGCGCTGGAAGCCCAGCAGCAGTTATCCGAAGCCCTGGCGGCGTACCTGCGGGTGATCGCGCTCTATCCCGATCCCAAGCGTTACCCGGAAGCCCTGTACCATGCCGGCCTGGTCTTCAACGCCCTGGAGAAGTTTGACAAGGCGGAACGTTTGTTGAACGAATTGGCCGATAATTATCCCGAACATGAGCTGGCCAAGCAGGCCGAGCCCGTCCGGGCGGCCGCCGGCGCCAAGGCCAAAGAAATGGCCGCCGCCGCGGAGCCGCCGGCCGTGGCGCAACCGTGATTTTACCATTAATAAGCAAGGAGATACTGATATGCAGAAGCGTTATACGCGGCCTTTGATGACGATCGGACTGCTGGCGTTGGCCGGCCTGATGTTGCCGGCGGCGGCCTGGGCGCAGGATGTGGCCGATGGCCGGCCGACGACCTTCATGGATTATTTCAAGCAGGGCGGCATGACCATGATCCCGCTGTCGCTGTGCGCGATCTGGGCCATGGCCGTTTTTATCGAAGTGCTGGTGCGCATGCGCAAAAAAGCATTTTGCCCGGAGACGGTGATGCAGCAGGTGCGCGAAGCCCTGTCCGTCGGCGATTACCAGAAAGCCTGGAAAGCGGCGGCCGACAGCCCCAGCCCCTTGGGCCGGGTGCTGAAGGCGGCGCTGGCCAAACTGCCCAAGGGCCGGACCGCCGTGGAGGAGACGGCCGTGGAAGCCGCCTCCGCCGTCAACGGCGATTTTAAAATCAAGCTTTCCTACCTTTCCTTGAACGCCGGGGTGGCGCCGATGCTGGGCCTGTTCGGCACCATTTCCGGTATGATCGGCGCATTTAACGCCATGGCCTTCGGCGGCGCCGTGGGCGATCCCACCAAGCTGGCCGGCGATATCGGCGAGGCCCTGATCACCACTTACGGCGGACTGGTCATCGCCATTCCCTGCATGGTGGCCTATTTCATCCTGCTGGCGCATTTGAAAAAAGTCATGACCGCCGTGCAGGATGCCTTTATCGAGGTGCTCGAGACCGTGGATTTTGACAGCCTGCCGGCGGACCTGGTGGTTGTGCCCCGGGACGGCGCCGCCGCAGCGCCGGCCGCCGAAAAGGTGCCCTGCCCCAACTGCAAGAAGGAAATCACTGTCGGCGTGAAGACCTGCCCGTATTGCAAGACGGAAATGGATTGGGAATAGCGGGAGCGCGGGAGGAAAGCCATGGCCAAAAAGGAACCAAAATGGTCGACCGAAGACGATCCGCCCTGTTCGATCGCCATGGGGCCGATGATTGATTGCACCTTTTTGCTGCTGATGTATTTCGTCAGCGTCAGCACCCTGGACGCCGAGCGCATCAGCAAGGAAGTGGTGCTGCCCCGCGCCAAGGCGGGCATCCTGGAGAAGGACGAGTCCGGCCGGTTCATCGTGGACATCGAGTGGGACGATAGTCAGCAGCAGGCCACCTTCAAGACCGGGGCCAACGCCCTGTGGGACGCGCGCGACCTGGTGCCGCTGATCCGGGCGAGTTCCAAGCAGAATGACAATAAAAATTTCCGGGTGGTGATCCGGGCCGACTGGCGGGTGCCGTATGAATTCACCCAGCAGGTGATGGCGGCGGTGGCGGAGGCCAATATTCCCAACATGATGTTTTCGACGCTGGATCGCGAAGTGCCGGTGGATATGTAAAGGCGGGGCGGGTATATGCGCTTCAAGGAAGAAAAAGACGAGGACGCCGAACTGCAGATGGGGCCGATGATTGACTGCGTGTTCCTGCTGCTGTTGTATTTCATTTCGGCCGCGCAGGTGAAGATCGAGGAGAAATACCTGGGCTTGATGGTGCCGGGCGGCGCCAGCGCGTCGCCGCAGGCTCTGCCCCAGGAATTGACCCTGGCCATCGCGGAAAACAACCAGGTGTTCTGCAACGAGATCCCCATGGACAGCCCGGCCGACCGGGAATTGCCCACCGTCCGCGCCAAGCTGGAGCAGTGCCTGCAGCTCTTCGGGGACAAGCAGCCGGTCGTGATCCATCCGCAGCCGAAGGTGCGGCAGCAGCGCATCGTGGACGTGCTCAACGCCTGTTCGGCGACCGGCGTCAAAAACCTTTCATTCTTCGCCAACCAGTACCAGTAGCAGGCAGGAGCCTTTATGGCGATCGAGATTGAACAAAATATCGAGAAACTCGAGGAACGGGTCGCCAGCCGCCGGGGCGTCTGGTTGCTGTTGCTGGCCCTGTTGCGCTCGCGTTATTTCCTGGCCTCGCTGATCTTTTACCTGACGCTGCTGCTGGCATTCGGCAGCTACAAGATTACCACCTACCTCGCCACCCGCGGCACCTTCGAGGGTGTGGAACAATTGCTGGTGCTGCCGCCGCCCACGCCGCCGCCGCCGCGCCCGCCGCCGGAAAAGGTCGAGAACAAGGAGGTCAAGGTCACCGCCACCAAGACCCCGGTGGTGCGGATTACCGTGGACGCGCCTTCCACTTTCGTGCGCACGGAAACCCCGCCGGTGGCCCCGGTCATCAAGGTGGCCGAGATCAAGCTGCAGACGGATATGAGCCGGAAGATCGAGCAGGCCCGGACGCAGCGCCTGGTGAATGTCCGGGAATTCCAGAAATACTGGGATGTCTACGGCAATAAAAAAGCCGTGCGCGCGAAATTCACCATCTTTCAGGCCAAGTACAAGGGCGGCGACTGGAATTGCAATCCGTCCTCCCTGCAAAACCTGATGCTGCAAATCCGCGCCTGGTCGCGCGACCGCCTGGACGCCAACCTGCATCCCGAGGTGCTGGACGTCGGCACCGACCAGCTTTTCGTCCTGCGGCCGCCGTTTGTCTACCTCACCGGCCACAAGGACTTTACGCTGATGGAGTCGGAGGTGAAGAACCTGCGGGATTACCTGACGCTCGGCGGTGCGGTCTGGGCCGACAGTTCGCTGGCCGGCCGGCGGTCGCGGTTCGACGTGGCGTTCCGGCGCGAGATGAAGCGCGTCATGCCCGACCGCGAGTTCGAGGTGATCCAGGGCACGGACCACGACCTGTTCGATACGTTTTTCCAGAATATCGGGCTGCCATCCGGCATGAATTTTTACCAGGAGCCGGTGGAGTTGATCAATATCGGCCCCGAGATGGCGGTGCTTTACACGCTGAACGGTTACGGCAACCTGTGGGAGTCGCGGCTGAACAGCCAGAACAAGATCGATTGGGGGCTGGTCAATACCGGCACCATGGAAGCCCCGCGCTGGCAGCATGTGTACGGTCCGCACCTGTCGTCCCCGCGCGAGGAAACCGGCATCATTTACCGCAACATCGATGACGAGACGGTGAACAACTCCTTCCGCTTCGGCATCAACGTGGTGGTGCACCTGCTGACCCGCTATCAGAAATATTTCCAATTCCTGCCCAAGGATTTGCCGGCCAATAACGCCCGGCTCAAGCAGGCCGCCGCCGCGCCCGCGCCCGGCGCGTCCGCGGCGCCGGCCGCCCCGGCATCCCCGGCGGCCCCGGCCCCGGCGGCCCCCGCCAAACCGCCGACGGGTGCGCGGAAATGATGGTGAAAGGCTATGAGTTTTAAAATCAGATTTTCACATCCGGCGCTCAGCGTGCTGGCGCCGTTGCTGTTGCTGGGTTGCGCCGGCGCGGCCATGGCCCAGGGCAACCTCTTCCCCGCCGACGCCCAGGGCGATGCGGTCGAGCCCCTGGGCAATTACTGGGACGGCGTGGACGATCAGAATTTTCTGCGCGTCAACGTCGCGAATTCCCCGGTGTTGAACGATGTCGGGCGCATGGTCAATACTCCCCAATCTTCCTTCCCCAATGTCGCGGATCTCAACGACGACGGCCTGCCCGACCTGCTGGTGGCGGATACTTACGGCTTCCTCTGGATTTACGTCAACTCCGGCGAGAAGGGCGCGCCGAAATTCACCCAGGGCGCGTTTGTGCCCACCTACCTGGGGTGGGGCTCCAAGATTCACGTGGTGGATTGGGACGGCGACCGCGACCTGGACGTGCTGGTGGGCACTTTTTATGGCGATGTCACCGTTCTGGAAAATTTTGGCACCGTCCGCGAGCCGCGCTTCACCCGCAATATGGGTGTGCCGCGTTATGTCATGCCGCTTTACGAAGTTGACCGCGCGGGCGACCGCCTGCCGCAGATCATGCTGGGGAAAGGTCCGCTGCTGTTCGGCAATTACATGAGCCCGTGGGCGGTGGATTGGCGGAATAAAGGGAGCCTGGACCTGCTGCTCGGCGAAGGCACCTATTCGGCCAACAGCGTACGCATCCTGTACAACACCGGCTCGCGCAACCGACCGAACTTCATCCATGACCAGGTCTTTTTCCTGGCCTTCGGCGAGGGATTCGAACATTTGACGCCGGCCGTCATGGATTACAACGGCGATGGCATCAACGACCTGATCGCCGGCACGCGCACCGGCGAAATCCGCAAATACAAGGGAACCCGGGAGGCCGTGGAAGGCGCGAAGATGGTGGCCGCCATCCGCAGCACCCTGGCGCCCGCGGCCATGGAATTCGACGGGTTCCTGGAAGTCGGCGGCAAAAACATCTTTACCAAGATGTCCAACGCCTTCCCCTGCGACTGGAACGCGGATGGCTTGACGGACCTGGTGCTGGGCAGCACCGACGGGCGCATTTATGCGGCCTTGAACAAAGGCTCTAAAACCGAGCCAAAATACCCCGCGGTGGAGGCCATCAAGGGCGTGAATGTCGCGAAGGATATGCTGGCGCCGAAAGGCTGGTGGCCGGGCATCGGCCGCAACCACAATATCAGCCGCTGGGTATTTGGCCACTGGGATTGGCTGGGGATGATCTGCAACGCCGCGGTGCTCCTGAGCGCCGAAAAATCCGTGGTGCTGCAGCCGGGCGTGCCGCCGGTCACCGCGGAGGACGGCGAGCGGTTCCTCCATTTCCGGTATGTCAATGAATACCTCGGTTGGACGCGCTCCGAAACGCCGCCGCACAACATTAACGTCCAGGGCGCGCGCTGGTTCGGGCTCAACAGCGCGGCCATCACCTTGAAGATCGGCCATAAATATGAATTCTCATTCTCTTCGGTCATGCCGGCGAAGCAGGCTGTCTGGCTGATGTCGGCCTGGGAAACCTTCCCGGGCTCGGGCACCGTTGCCACCAGTTGGGAACGCTACGACTTGACCGGGAACATCAAGACCTCCCGCAGTTGGCAGAAAAACGTCCTTAAATTCACCTGCCCCGGCGTCGGCAAAACCCCCAAAGACCCCAAGGTCCGCAAAGGCTCGTCCGATCAGTTGAACTTTTACCTGGTCTTCAAAATGCCCGACGGCGACAACCAGTTGCTGCTGGATAATTTCTCCCTCAAAGAAACGCCGTAACCCCGGCGGCGGCATTCCGACCGGCATCCCCCGTACGCTACGCGGATTGGCCCGGTGAATGCGCTTGTCATTTCCCAGCTTTTACGTGTTTGGAGTTCCTCGCCCAACGGCGGTTTGGTCCCCTGGCGTCGGTTTGCCCGCTGAAATTCCTGGAACAGGGGCCGCTCTCCCAATCCCTGCGGCCGACCCCGGCCGCGGCCGGCCGTCTCTCAGGGAAGACGGAAATGCTGCAAGCGGAATCGGCGGGGCGGCATGCCGAAGCGTTTCCGGAACAGCCGGTAAAAATAAGATAAATTATCGAAGCCGCAATCGAGCGCAATGGTTTGTATCGGTTCCGCGGTATTCATCAGTTGACCGGAGGCATGCTCCAGGCGCGCCTGATTAACGATGGCCGAAAGCGTGAGTCCGGTGTGTTTTTTCAGGGTGCGCGCCAGATGCGTGCGCGAATGCCCGCCGAGCTTGACCAGCGCGGCAATTCCCTGGGCCAGGTTTTCGGGTTGTTTTAAATCATGGCAGGCGTTTTGCAGCCAGCCCGGACAGGCGCGCAGCGGATCGGTCTGGCGCTGGCGGATGGAGTAGGTCAGATTCAGCAGAAACCGGTCGAGCAAAAGACGGTCATGCGCGGTTTTCCGCAGGTCAACGGTGGCGGCTTCGAGCCATTGCAATTCCATATCCCGCAGATTGACGCGCGCCGGCAATTTATCGGCTGCCTGCCATAGATGCGCCATGTCGGGGTAACGCCGGCACAAATCGCATAAAACGGTTTGCGGGAAGGCCAAATTACACAGAATTAATTCGGCGGTTTCCCCGGTAAAGCAGTGCGTGTCACGTTGCGGCCGGATAATACACAATTCGCCGGGATGCATGGCGTGTTTTTCGCCGTTGATCAGGTGGGTGCCGTTGCCTTGAACGATCCAGAACACTTCCGCAAAATCATGCCGGTGCATGGGGGTGGTTTTGCGGGCGGAAATGCGCGCGCGACTCAGATTGTAAATCTGATTGTCCAGACAAGATGCTTGCCACTTCATTAACATGCGGCCGCCTGTTTTGACTTTTTACTTTGTTCATATAGTACAAAAATATTATTGCCAGGTGCAAGACATTTGCCGTAATTATGTTATTTATCTGCAATTAACACGGTGGGCTTGCGGTTGCGCTTTTACCGGCGCCAGCCAAACCAACAAAAAACATTGTCCGGCCAATGCAGAAGGATGGGATTGAATGAAAGTTGCGGTTGCCGATGGACAAGGGCAGGTTGCGTTGCGGGAGATTTCCTGTCCGCAGCCCGGCCCATACCAGTGCCTTTGCAAGATCACGGCTTGTGCCACCTGCACCGGCACGGACCGTAAGCTGGCCCGCGGCCAAATGGCGTGGGGCAAATATCCAGGTGTGCTCGGCCATGAAAGCGTCGGCGAGGTTGTCGCGGTCGGCAAGCAAGTCAGGCACATTGCCGTGGGCGACAGGTATTTGCGCCCCATCGCCGCTTATCCGGGCGCCCAGATTGACGGTTTGCATCCTATTTTGGGCGGGTTTGCGGAATATGGGTTGATTACCGATACCCGGGCGATGCTCGAGGATGATCCCCTGGCCCAGCCCAATGGCATGTGCCAATATCAGCAGAAACTGCCCGCGAACATCCAAATTTCCGCGCCGGACGCCACGATGTTGATAACGTTGAAGGAAACCGCCAGCTATTTGCGTAAGCTCGGCGTTGCGCCGGCATCCAAAGTGGCGATCCTCGGCACGGGCGCGGTCAGCATGTGCATGTGCTTTTTTGCCAAGCTGTATGGCGCCGATCCGGTCATAGTCGTGGGCCGGCGCGCGGCGCCGATTTTGGATTGCATCAAGGTCGGAGCGGATTACGGGATCAATACGGCCAATGCGTCAATGCGCGCGCTGGTCAGGGAATATACGCAGAACACCGGGGCGGATTTTGTCGTGGACTCCACCGGCGACACGGCCTTGATTGTCGCCGCGGGAAGCTTGTTGGCCAGAGACGGGACGCTGGCAACTTATGCCGGGCGGATTGACAACCAGCCGCTGCTGCTGGATGAGATCAAGGGGCCGGGGTACTGGAAATTTGTGAAAACCGGCCCCAGCGAAGCGCTGGCGCATGATTACCTGCTGGCTTTGGCGCGGATGCAAGCCGTGCCGTTCGGAAAATTCTATTCGCACGTTTTGCCCTTCGAGGAATTCGTGCGCGGATTTCAAATGATTGTCGACAAAGAGGCATCCAAGGTTGTGTTTGTGATGACCTGAATTTTGCGGGCAGACGGATGTAAAAGAGATTTGCAAGCAATCGTTGCGCATGCGAATTTAAAGCGGTTTTGTCAGCGGACAACGTTGCGGGAGATGAAAATGTCGAGATTAGCGATTGCCGGCGGAACGCCATTGCGGACCGGAAAGACGCCCCCCTGGCCGCAGGTGGGCGAGGCTGAAATTCAGGCGGCGCTGGAGACGGTCAAGGATGGGCAGATGGGACGGATCGGCCGGATGGGCGACAGCGGCAGGAACCGGACCGATGCCTTGCGGGAGGCTTGGAAAAAATATTATCCCGGCAAGGAATATTCCATTCCTTGCGCCAGTTGCTGCGCCGCGCTGGAAATGGCCGTGCGCAATGCCGGCATCGGGCCGGGCGATGAAGTTATCACAACGCCGGCGACATGGGTTTCTCCGGCAGTCGCGCCTTTGCAGGTAGGCGCGGATGTCGTGTTTGCCGATGTCAGCCCGGAAAATTACTGCATCGATCCCGCCGCCGTCGAGGCGGCGATCACCCGCCGGACCAAGGCCGTCATTGTGGTGCATATCGGCGGGTATTGCTGTCAAATGGACAAAATCATGGCGATTGCGCAGCGGCATGGCCTCAAGGTGATCGAGGATTGCGCCCAGGCGCAGGGATCCAAATACCAGGGGCGTTACGTCGGAACCTGGGGGGATTACGGTTGTTACAGTTTCGATATGGGCAAGCTGATGCCGGCGGGCGAGGGCGGCATGTTTGTCTGCGACGATTCCGCGTTTGGCCCATGGATCTACGGCTCGCTTGGCCATGCCGGCGAACAGATCAATCAAATGAGCCGGGATCGCAGCCGGGATGCGTGGAATTACCGCATGACGGAAATCCAGGCGGCAATTCTCTTGGCGCAATTACCCCGCATGGAGGGGCAGCAACAGACGCGCATCCGGAACGCGGCTCATCTGCGCCGGCGTTTGGGGGAAATTGAAGGCATTGCCAATATTGCTTTTGAGCCGGAACAGAATTATTATTCGTTCCTGTTCAAGTATGACAAACAATATTTCAAAGGCGTGCAAAAAAAGTATTTTGAAGCCGCCTTGCGCAAGGAACTCAACTTCAGCTTCTTTTCCTCGCCCAGCAACCAGGAACCAGTCTATCGTTCGCCTTATTTCAGAGCCAACGCGAAATATCGCGGCTTTTTTTGCCCGGTGGCCGAACGGGCGTATACCGAGGAAGGCATGGGCCTTGCCGGTTCGGCGACGTTGCTATGCGCAGAGCGGGAGATGGATCTGATTGCGGACGCCATCGTTAAAGTCAAAGAGAATATTGACGAACTGGTCAAATTACAGGCGGAGGCTGGTTAAAGCTCTAACCTGACCTATTCATGAAGATTTTAATTCTTCATGAATAGGTCACCCGAACGGCTTCGACGTGAGCGACTTACGTCGCTCGTGCTCAGGGTTAGCCTTGAGCAAGCCGGCGATTTATGCCGGCGCGTCGAAATTTCAAAGCCTTTGGCTTTGAAATGCTTGTGAATGAAAATGTAATTTTCACGAATAATGCAGGCTAACCTTCCGGGAAAAAATGTTGTGACGGACACTTTCAAAGCCGGATTTGCCGCAATTGACATCACCCCGAAACCGGGCGGGATCATGCAGGGTTGCATGCGCCGCAACGCGATCGCCGAGACGGTGGATCATCCCTTGTATGCGCGGGCTGCCGTGTTTGACGGCGGTCTCGGCCAGGCCGCAATTATTCAACTCGATTTGTTGAGCATCCGCTGGACCCAGACGAACGCCTTTCGAAGCGCCATTGAAAAGCTTTATGGATTTCCCGGCGCCAATATCATGGTCGCGGCTACTCATAATCATCGCGGCCCGCCGGTTGCCAACCTGGCGGATATTCCGCGCGATGAGGAATACCTCCAGGTCTTGACGGAAAAAGTGGTTCGATTATTCGGCGCGGCTATGCAGAAAATGCAACCGGCCAAGGTTGGCATGGAAAGCGTGCTGGAATGGGATGTTGTGTCCAATCGGCGCGTCGTCAAGCGCAACGGTCTGGTCGGGAGCCCGGGCCTCCCCCCGCTCTATGTCGAGGGGCCGATTGATCCGGAAGTGGCCGTTCTGGGCGTTCAAGATGGGCAAGGCCGTTTAATGGGAATGCTGGTGAATCATGCGATGCATCCCAATGCCGCCGGCGCGGGGATTGGCGCCGGGGTGCCCGGGTGGCTGGAGCTGGCATTGCGGAAAACAGCCGGCTGCCCGATCACGATATTTTTGAATGGCGCCGCCGGCAATCTGCAGATTCATAGCGTGCGCCAAAGGCTGATCGAAAGTTCGGAGACGGAATTGGCGGAAAAATTGGCGCGGGATGTCCGGGCGGCCTTGCAAACCATGCGTTTTGAGGAGCCTGTGCCCATCCGGACGTGCCGCCGCACGGTGGATCTGCCGTTTCGCAAGGCAACGCCGGCGGAAATCGGCGGGACGGCGCCGGGCGCCGTGCGCGCCGGCGAGCCGGGCATGTATGACCGGGTCATTCCGGGTTTGCTGGAATTAATCAAAAAGCGCGGAGTCAACAAGGCGGAAGTGCAAGCGTTGCGGATAGGCCAGCGTGTTTATGTCGCCATTCCGGGGGAATTATTCGTGGAGTTGGGGCTGGCCATCAAGGAACAGTGTTTCCCGGCGCATGTGGTTGTGGTCGGGTATGCCAACGGGATGGTGGGATATCTGCCGACGCGCGCGGCTTTCCTGCGCGGCGGCTATGAGACGACTTTTACCAGTTCCAGCCGCCTGGATCCGTCCGCCGGTTATATCCTGGTTGATACGGCGGTAGCGCTGGCGCGCGAGCTGACAGGCTGATTGGTGGGTGGCGGCCCTGGCGCGGAATTCGGGCGGTTGGCTGTATTTGAACAGCGCCTTCAACTGGGTGTTTTCGACGGGCAATTGCAAATTCCGCATCCTTCGAGACCTTC